>JAYVTJ010000487.1:0-3015 GCA_043774415.1 Fimbriiglobus sp.
GGCGGCCGCGAAGAGCACGGAATTGGGATCGGTCACGGCGAGTTCCTCGGGGCTTCATCGACTCTTCACTACCGCGTCGGCCGCGCACTTCTGATAATACAAACAGTGGAAACTCGGGAACCGCCGCCGTGGTTGCTGACGGTCGGGGGAAGGTGTCCCTGCAATGCGTTTTTCGCCCCATCGGGGCCGACTTCCATAGCCCACGGCGGGAGCCCTGGGACAGGGACGACATGGAACTCCGCCCCGAAGGGGCCGGCGTACAGAACGGGCACCGCCGGCCCCTTCGGGGCGGAAGAACGGGATCGACCGAACCCAGGGCTCCCGCCCCGGGCTAGCAAAGCCGGCCCCGTTGGGGCGAAGAAAAGACCATACCTTTCGATAGTCGGCAGTCCACAACAGTCACTCCTCGAGGATCGCACCATGCTCCGCTGGACGACATTCGCCGGTTCGACCCTGCTCGCGGCGTTCGCCGTCGCGCTCGTGATGGTGCCGCGTTCGGGCGCAGAGGAGAAGGCCGTCCGCGTGCTGCCGGGGATGCAGAAGGACGGCTTTATGCAATTGCCGAACGGGTGGAAGCTCCATCCGGCCGGTGCGCACATCGAAGTCGGCGATCTGCCGTCGAACATCCAGATTCACCCGACGGGGCAGTTCGCGGCCGTGCTGCACTGCGGCTTCAAAGAGCACGAAGTCCACATCTTGGATCTCAACGCGAAGAAGCGCAAGATCGCCTGCCGGGTCACGGTCGAGCAGGCCTTTTACGGGCTGGCGTGGTCGCCCGACGGCAAGCAGGTCTACGCCAGCGGCGGCGAGTTCGACATCGTCCACATCTGGGACTTCGACAAGGGGCTGCTGCACAACCACCGCACGCTCGATGTCGGCGGCGTGCCCAATGTGAAGAGGGCCGTGCCGGCGGGGATCGCGCTCGACTCCGCGGGCAAGGAGCTGTTCGCCTGCGCCCTGTGGGCCGACGCCGTGGTGCGCGTGCCCCTCGATAATCCGGGGAACAAGATCATCATTCCGCTGGCGTTCGTCGAACCGAAGAAAGACGACCCGAAGGGGGAACCGCCGAGTCCGCCGGACGGCCGCAAGGAAGACCCAAAGCCGCTCGTCGCCGAGGAAGATGCCGGCGTGATCCCGGCGAAGAACAACGGATACCCTTATGCCTGCCTACCAGAGCCGGGCGGCAAGCGCCTCTTCGTGAGCCTCTGGGCGAAGGGGGGCGTCGCAGTCGTCGATCTCGAAGCGAACAAGGTGAGCGCGGTCTGGAAGACGGCGAGCCATCCGACCGAAATGCTCCTCGATCCGAAGGGGAAGGCGCTCTATGTGGCCTGCGCCAATAGCACGCAGGTGACGGTGCTCGACCCCGCGACGGGGAACACGCTCCAGACGATCCACGCGGCGCTCTACCCGCAGGCCCCGGCCGGGAACACGCCGAACAGCCTGGCGATGACGCCCGACGGCGAGATGCTCTTCATCGCCAACGCCGACGCCAACAACCTCGCGGTCTTCAACATCGCCGATCCGAAAGAAGCGAAGTCGCTCGGGTTCATTCCGACGGGCTGGTACCCGACGAGCGTGCGCTACAACAAGCTCGACAAGACGATCTACGTCGCCAACGGCAAGGGGAACGCGGCGAAGGCCAATCCGAGCGGACCGAATCCGCTACTGCCGTCGTCGGGCACGCTGGAATACATCGGCAGCCTGTTCAAAGGGAGCATTTCGGCGATCCCGCTGCCGACGCCCGAAACGATGGCGCGGCACTCGCGGATCGCCTATCAGTGCAGTCCGCTGAACAAGGAGAACGCGCCGAAGATCGAAGACGTTCCCGCGGACAACCCGATTCCGAAGAAGGTCGGCGACCCGTCGCCGATCAAGCATGTGCTGTACATCATCAAGGAGAACCGCACGTACGATCAGGTCTTCGGCGACGTGAAGGAGGGCAACGGCAGCCCGGAACTCTGTCTGTTCCCGGATGCCATCACGCCGAACCACCACAAGCTTGCGAAGGAGTTCGTGCTGCTCGACAACATCTACGTCGACGGCGAAGTCTCGGCCGACGGGCACGAGTGGAGTATGGGCGCGTACGCCACCGACTTCGTCGAGAAGCTCTGGCCGCTGAGCTACCGCGGCAGCCCCGGCAAGACCTTCGGCTACCCGAGCGAAGGGGCCGCGGATGTGCCCGGCCGACCGGCCGGCGGCTACCTCTGGGACCGCGCGGCCGAGGCGAAGGTGAGCTACCGCAGCTACGGCGAATGGATCGCCAACGGCAAGAAGGCGAAGGACGGCACCTTCGAAGACAGCAGGGCCACTGTGAAGGCGCTCGAAGGGCACTTCGACCCGAAGTACCGCGGCTACGACTTGGACTATAAGGATGTGGACCGCGCCGAGCGCTTCCTGAGCGAACTGAAGCGCTTCGACAAGGCCGGTGAAATGCCGGCGCTGCAAATCCTGAAGCTGCCGAACGATCACACGTCGGGCACGCGCATCGGCAAGCCGACGCCGACGGCGATGGTCGCGGACAACGACCTCGCGCTCGGCATGATCATCGAAGGGCTGAGCGCGAGCCAATTCTGGAAGGACACGGCCGTGTTCGTCATCGAAGACGACGCGCAGAACGGCCCGGATCACGTCGATGCCCACCGCGTCGTGGCGCTCGTGATTTCGCCGTTCACGAAGCACAACCACGTCGATAGCACGATGTACTCCACGGCGAGCATGCTGCGGACGATGGAGCTGATCCTCGGGCTGAAGCCGATGAGCCAGTTCGACGCGGCGGCGCGGCCGATGTACCACAGCTTCACGGCGAAGCCGGACACGGCGAAGTACAAAGCCGAGAAGCCGAAGACCGACTTGGATGCCGTGAATAAAGCCGGGGTGTTCGGCGCGGCGCAGTCGGAGAAGTTCGACCTCACGAAGGAAGATCAGGCCGACGATCTGCTGTTCAACGAGGTGATCTGGAAGAGCGTGAAGGGGGCGACGAGCGCGATGCCGGCGCCGGTGCGCGCGGGGTTCTTC
>JAYVTJ010000488.1:0-3408 GCA_043774415.1 Fimbriiglobus sp.
GAGGACGACGCCGGCACCGTCCGGCAGTCTGTTCCCATGACCGACGAGGTGGCCGAGGTCCTGCGTGCGCAGCGGCAGAAGTTCATCGACCGGTTCGGGCGGGAGCCGGGGCCCGACGACCCGATCTTCTTCGACCTGCCGCACCCCGAACACGTCGAGCACCTGATGGTCGAGGACATGAAGGCCGCGGGCCTCGACCCGGCGCTCATCTTTGCCTTCGAGCGGACGGGCCGGCTCGTCACCGCGGACAACCAACACTTGATCCCGGAGAAGGACTTGGATGCGTGGGACGCGGCCATCCGGGAGTACGAAGAAAAGCACCGCGGGAAGCCGTAACAAGGGGTTCGGAGCTAGCCATGGCCAAGCAGAAGAAGACCTGGGTGTACTCGCCCGCCCGCGACCCGAAGGCCGCGGCGTCCGAAGCGACCAGGGCCGAGGTCGAGCGGAAGGCGAAAGAGTTGATCGAGACGACCCTGACGCCGAAGCACGTCCACCCGCCGCTGCAGAACCCGGAGTTCAATTACGTCACCGGCCTCTCGACCAAGTGGCACGGCAGGTACTTCTACCTCGTGGCCACCCACGCCTGTCCGGGGCCGAACGCCATCTCCCCGACGTTCGAGGCCAACTTCGCCCGGCTGGAGTACACGGCTCTGGGCCGGTTCAATCTGGCGTACCTGCGGCACACTGGGAAATGGCACGAACTGTTCGCGGGCCTGACCCTGGACGAGTGCCTGAAGTCGATCCGCCACGACCCCTGGTTCCATCCGTGAGGCGAGACTCACATCTGGCACCGGCTTGCAGGGGTGTTGCGGCCGTCGTACGACGAGATCCGCGGCATCTGCCGGAACGCCCCGGCGCTACACCTCGACGAGAGCGGCTGGCGAACGGCCGGGGATGCGGTCGGGCTATGCGGCTGCGCCGACGCGGAAGGTCACGGTCGGACGGGGCCCGAAAGGTGTGGTTTTTTCGTTTCATGAAATGTCAAGAAACCTCGGCCGTTTCACGAAACCCACAAGATTCCTTGTGGGTCAATGCACGCGATGTTGAAGTTTGCAGCTTGACTACCGAAGCGGAATCGCGTAAAATGCCTAAGAATTCAGGCACTTAGAGAAAACAGTAAGACCGACAACAGCACGCCTACGGAACCGAAGGTTGCAGGTTCGACTCCTGCCGGGTGCACTCGCCAGCGCTTCGCAGATGCCCCCAAGTCTT
The DNA here is from genome assembly GCA_043774415.1 of Fimbriiglobus sp. Classification (GTDB taxonomy): domain Bacteria; phylum Planctomycetota; class Planctomycetia; order Gemmatales; family Gemmataceae; genus JALHQU01. The sequence continues at coordinate 1,213 of JAYVTJ010000488.1, forward strand.
CGAACGGCCCCACAATCGTGGAAGTGCTCGCCCCGTACCTTCGGCACGCCGGCGGCTACCCCGGCTCCGAGCTGGAAGCGATCAAGAGTGCGCTGAAGATCGTCCGCCAGCACTACGGCTCCGACGCCGTCGTCGACTTCGGCCCGAAGAAGCTCGCCGCTGTCCGCGAGGCTTTCCTGCAAAAAGGCTGGTCGAGACCCTACGTCAACAAACAAGTCGGGAAGACTATCCGGGCGATTCGCTGGGCGGTCGGTGAAGAACTCGCCCCGGCTTCGGTCTACCAGGCATTGAAGGCGCTCGCCCCGCTCTGCCGCGGGCACTGCGAAGCGCCCGAGCCCGACCCGATAGCGCCTGCGGATCCGCAGCACGTCGTCGCCACCTTGCCCTTCCTCAAGCCCCACGTCCGCACGATCATCGAATTGCTCCGGTGCACCGGCATGCGTCCGTCGGAAGTCTGCCGGATGACCCTCCACGAAATCGACCGGACGGGGGCACTTTGAATCTATCGACCGAAGAAGAACAAAAACACTCTCCGAGGACACGGACGCTACTACACCGCGACCGGATCCTGCGCGAACAATCGCCGGCCCGTCTCCTCCTCGGCCTCGCGCTCCTCGTCGGTGAGGCCCGCTTGCCGCTCGCGCTCCGCGGCTATCTACCCTTCCGACACCGGCCCGCCGAAAAGCCGCTCCGCCTCCGACTCGATCTCCGCGAGCATCGCGACCAGCTGCCCCTTCGTGAAGCGGGCCGTCAGCCAGTACTCCGGATGCGCGTCGCAATCGACTCGCACCGTGACCTCCGCTGCCGTCGCCGAGAAGCTGATGACCGGGGCCGACAGCCCGCGACCGCTCACCGCCACGCCGCCATCCGAGACCTTCGCCATGACACCGCTCCTGATCCGGGACGCGCCCGGCCGCAATCCGGTGGGGGCTTGAGACCCACCCGCCGCATTTAGCCGGGCGACTATGCCTGTCGCCGCCCGGCCCTCTCTGCTCAACCGCTCACCACCCTGCGACCGTCGAAGTACCGCCGGCCCTTGTCCAGCAGCATCCGCCGCAGCGCCCGCACCGACCGATTCCACTCGGCCTGCCGCCGGTTGGCCTTCGTCGGCCGGCCGTTCGTCGCGCCCTCCCGCAGAGTCGGGACATACCCGCCGTCCATCGCGGCCTCGAACTCCGCGAACGATCCGAACGCCGTCACCTCACGCGTGAGGCTGTCGCGCGTCATCACCACCGCAGTTCCCACCCGCATGACCATCACCCGCCGGAGGTCCGCGATCCCCACAGCGGAGATCGCCTACCTGTTATTCGCCGCCGGCAAGGTAACATTGCACATCTGTATAATGTTGCCAACCGGAACAACATTGTTCGGGTGTGGACTACTGCCGTCCGGGGAAATGCTGCGTACTCTGGGGGCATGGAACCGATCGGCAAATTCGGCGAGACCCTCCGTGGGCTGGTCGAGGAGAAGTTCGGCAAGCGGCAGCAGGTCCACGCGGCCGCCGCGCTCGGCGTATCCGCGCCCCAGCTCAGCCGCTTCATCGGCGGGAAGACCGTGCCCGAGACCGCGACGATGCAGAAACTCGCCGACGGGCTCGGCGTGACCCTTCCGGAGCTGCTCGGGATCGGGCCGGCCAAAGGCAGGTCGAAGACCGTGATCGCCCCGTACGAACTGCCGGTGTACGGCACGACGGCCGCGCGCCGACCGATCGATTCCGAGGGCGATCCCGACGAGCGGCTGCGCGTCGATCGGCTCTACCCGGCCGGGTCATTCGTGATCCGGGTCGAGGGCACGTCGATGGTCGAACACTTGATCGGCGTCGGGGACTACACGGTCCTCCGTCCCCTCGACGAGCGGGCCGATGCGGGCGAAAAGGTGGTCGTCTGGCGGAGGGGCGAAGGGTACACGCTGAAAGTGCTGGGGACTGCGAAGCGCCTCAAGGTCGGCAAGAAGCTTGGAGGCTTGGGCGCCGACGGACGGATCATCGGCGTCATCGTCGGCGTCATCCGGAAGTACTGACCTTCTCCAACTCGAAGTATTGGCCGCACGCCGCGAGCAATCCTTTCACGGAGCCGATCCCCCACTCTTCGACGAAGCAGTCGAGTTTCTTCTTCCATCCTGCCAAGGACATCGCCAAACGGCACAATGGGATGATCGTCTGCGGATGCTCTTCCCCGTTGCGACGCGACTTCATCC
>JAYVTJ010000489.1:0-4782 GCA_043774415.1 Fimbriiglobus sp.
GCCCACTACCCAACTTTCCGAGTCGCTTCCGCGGGCCACTCGGTAGATAGTCGTAAATCTTGCCGCGCGTTTAGGACTGTTAACGTTGAGGGGATGCCAATGATGCGTGCCTTCGAGCGTTATGGGCGGCCGAGACAGGACGGGTCGGTGGTCCGTTGCTCGCCCGTACGCCATGCGCTAAAGGGGGTGACTCAGAGGTTCCCGTCGGCGGATGCCGAGGATCACCTGTGACCCGGCCTTCCCGGAAACCCGCAGAGGCAGATCGCGCTCACCCGACGTACACGCCGGCGTAGAGTCCCGGGAAAACGTCCCGGGCGAAGAACGGCGATGGTTGATCCGAGGGTGCTGAAAGGAGCGAGAGTCCCGAGAAGCCCCAGACGGTCGAGCCATTTCCCACGCCGGCGCCGGCGATGATGTCGCAGTAGCCATCGGTATCGAGCTGCTCGGCCGCGACCCGGATGCCCCCCCGGTTGTTCCGATCGGCCGCATAGAAGCTGGCCAGCGATTGCTGCCCACCATCCATAAGCGACGACCCGCTGACCACGGTGACGTGGGGGGCTCCCAAACCCGCACCCGTGACGATGTCCGCGAAGCCGTCGCCGTTGACGTCTCCGGCCGCCACGTAAACACCCCCGCGGAAGCCCGCATCGTAGGCGTAGAAGTCGGGGAACAGCCGGCGGGCCACGCCGTGGACCAAGCTTTTCCCGTCGAACACGGCGACGGCCGGTCCGGCCCCGGGCCCCGCTCCGACGATCAGATCCGGTGTGCCATCTCCGTCGATATCCCCCGCGGCGAGCCGGACCCCGCCGGTGAAGCCCCGTTCGAACGCGTAAAAGCTGGCGGCTTGAACGAACGTACCGCCGCTCGACAGGTAGACGACGACGCGCGGCTCGCCCCCGGCATCGGCCCCGACCGCGAAATCGGCGATGCCGTCGCCGTTGAAGTCGGCGGCGGCCACGAAGACGCCGCCCCGGAATCCGTCGAAGGGGTTGACGGCGAAGATCGGCTGGCTCGTCGCGCCGTCGACGATGGTGACCTGGGCCACGATGCCGGGGCCGCTGCCTCCGATGACATCGGACACGCCGTCCCCGGTGAAGTCGCCGAGGGCCGGACGGACTCCCGGCGATAAGCGGGGGGACGCTTCGGCGAAAAAGGCCGGGATCGATCCCGGGAAATTGTCCGGGAAATTGCCGAAATCTTTCGCATCGCCCCCGTTTCCGTCGCGCAAGTTGACGACCGGGCCGTTGTCCGTGCCGACGGCGAACTCCGCATTGCGGATCACGACCCGCGCCGGAGGCGAGGTGCTCGCGAGCAGCGCCGACCGCCTCGGAACGACGTAGCCGCCCGGTCCGATGACGGCCGGCGATCCGGAGTACGTCGCGACGACCGAGTAAAGCCCGACCGGCAGGTCCGAGGTCGTGAGGGTGGCGACGCCGTTGACGAGCGTCGCGGCGCCGAAGACCGTGCCGCCGGAGCCGAAGGTCACGGTGCCGGTCGGCGCATCGTGCCCCGGGAATTGCGGATCGACCGCGGCGGTCAGCGTGACCGGCGTTCCGACGATGGAATTTCCCGGCGTGGCCGCGAGCGTCGTGATCGTGCGATCGGGGAGGTCGTTGAGGAACACCCGGCCATTCGCGCCTCCGCCGAGGGCGACGAAATCGGGGTGCCCGTCGCCGTTGAAGTCCCCGGTGGTCAGCACGCTGTCGAAGAAGGTGATGGGATAGGGATTCTTGGCGTCGGCCGCGAAGGTGCCGTCCCCGTTCGAGTAGGCGGCCGAAGCCCCGTTAAAAACGTCGGTCGCAACGACATCGTCCCGGCCGTCGGAGTTGAAATCGGTGGAGGCGAGGCGGAGCCCGCTCGACGACACCGTGAAAAACGGAACGCCCGGCCCGTCGAACCGCCCACCGCCCAAGTTCTTGTGGAGGACCAGGGCGCTGCCCTGGAGTGCGACGATGTCCGGGAGGCTATCGCCGCCGAATCGGCCCAGTGCGAAATCGCCGATGGATGCGCCCGCGTTCGAGAGGATCGGAGCGGCGAACGTCCCGTCTCCGTTACCGAGGTAGGCCGCGATGGTCCCGGCGGAATCGACCCCGACGAAATCGGTCGTGCCGTTCCCGTCCAGATCGCCGGTGAAGATCTTCGAGCTGTTGAACGCGGCGGTCACGGGGGTCTGGGCTGTGAACCCGCCCAGACCGTCGCCGAAGTAAATTTGGTACTTGAGCGGTTCGGAACTGTTCAGAGCGACGAGGTCCGTCCGCCCGTCGCCGTTGAAATCGCCGCTCCCCAGTCCCAGGGTCGAGACGGAGATGGAAGACGAAAGCGCGAAGGTGCCGTCGCCTTTCCCCAAATAGACGCGCAGCGAGGATAGGCTACCCGAAGCCAAATCCGGAATACCGTCGCCGTTGAAATCGGCCGTGATGAGCTTCTCCGGGATGCTGCGCGTGAGTTCGTCCAGGGCTTGCGTTTGCGTGAACGTACCGTCGCCGTTGCTGAGAAGGATGGAAATGAAAGAGTTGCCGGAGGTTTCGCCCGAGGAATTGTAGACCGCGAGATCATCGCGGCCGTCGCGGTTGAAATCCGCACTGACGGCATCCGCGGGTGCGACGAGGCCCGTCGCGAACGGCGTCAGCGGTGTGAAGCTGGGCACAATCCGCGCATCGAGTTCGAGGAGAGTCGGACGACACCGCTGGCGAACCGGCAGATGGGAACGCATCGGCACTCCTCAAGTTGACATCGAGACATGATCGCCAGCCAACCTTCAGAATCTATAAGGTAGCGCGTGGAGCGGAACCGGCTCTTCACTCCTATTTCATAAGAAATTCTCCCGTGTTCCCGGATTACCCGAGTCGTCCCGACGAGGTGGCGTTGCGGCGGACGTACGGCGATTCGGCACCGAACAAAAGTTGGTCGATGCGTTGCGATTCATGATTTGCCGGGGTGTGATCTCACCCCGGTGCGGTTTACGCGGCGATTCCCATCAGTTCTCGGCCGGACGGGTCGGATCGTTCGTTTAATATCCGCCGATACGCCTTTGTCCAGAGGCCGCTGAGCAGCATCACCCGCAGGTCCAGGATCACTTCCGCGCCCGCTTTCGTCCAGCGCATGCCCGAGAGCTTCAGACGCTGAGCGACCACCGTTTTGCAGGCGGCTTCCGTCACGCCGCTCCCGAGCGGGATCTTCACCCGGGCGTATTCGGCGTACCGCAGGAATCGGCTCCGCTCGCGGATGTAATCGTACGCCGTCCGGAACTCCTTTTCCCGCGACTTCGGCATCGTCCGCCGCGCTTTCCATTGCGCCGCCGAGTGCAGCACGCGGAACGGGCCGTTCGGTTTCTTCAGCAGCTTCGCCATGCGCCGAGCCCTCGCGGCGCCGGCCCGCGCGTCCGTCCCGAACAGCGCCGACGCCATCGTCCACAGGCGTTGAGAGGCGTGGTAGAAGTCGACGACGCGCCACCAAGCGAGCTTCGCCCCGGTGCGCGGGTGCCGCATCGGCCGCAGCACGCGGCGGTAGTACGTCGTCTCGTTGATGCCCGCATCGGTCACGCAAGCCAAGCGCGGCAGCGGCCTGTCCCACGCCTTCAGCACGCCTTCGATCAGTGCGGTCAACTGCCGATTCATCGCCGGTTGATTCGGTTCGGGCACCGCCGCCAAGTAGACGGTCCCCAGCCTCTTCCCGGCCCGGTCGTAGACGGTCACCGTGCCGACGGCGGCGACCTCGTAGAGGCTGCACCGGGATTCGCGCAGGGTGATGCCGTCGCGGCCGACGCCGAGCACCGGCTCGGTCGAACCGCGACTGACATCGGCTTGTCGCAGCAGGTCGAGTACCCGTTCGACCTGCAATTCGTGGCTGGCCGAGGCCATCGACCGCGCCACTTCGGCCGTCACCCGGCGCAACCGCTCGGCCCCCCAGCAGACGCCGTGGTGCGACTTCAACCGGTCGAGCGCCGTTCGCTACGACGCCCCGCCCTCTGCCAAATAGCGCCCGGCCGCTTCGGCCAACGCCGGCGTGGCGCCGCCGACGAGTCCCAGCGATTCTTCGAGCGGGAAGACGGTCGACTCGGCCGAGGCGCGGTGCGACGGGCGGTAGCCGTGACGCCGAAGTGCAATCGTCCCCAGCAGCGTGGCGACGTGGCGATGCGGTGTCTTCTCGTTCGACCGGCGGTAGTCTTCGCCGTCGACGCGGATCTTCGCCGGCGGAGTCGCGCCGTCCCCTTCGAGCCGGTTGTAGATGTGCTCGACCACCCGCCGGCCGAGTTCGCGGACAGCTTCGGCGATGCGGGATTCCAAGTCGAACGCCAAAGCGGGCGACGGCCCGGCCGCGAGGAAATCCAAGACGATCGCATCGAATGGCGAACGGCTCTCGGCCACGAGAGCGTCGATCTCGCGCAGGGCGGCCGCGACTTCGGTCAGGGTGGACAGGGCGAGAGCCAAGCGGGTAAGATAATGCATCGCGGCGTCCGGGCCTATTGATTGGGATGTCACGCAGCTCGGGATCGGAAAAGGGGCGATCAAAGGGCAAAGGGCGCACCAGAGGGATCAGAACCATTTGCCGCGTTGCGATGGGCAACAGAGTTCGCATATTCCTCATGGTCAATTTCTAAATAGCTCCCCACATTAGCGACAGTGCCGAAAAGTGTGCAATTACCTTGGTTTTCAGGTGGTACGTAACTCGGGCACTGTCGCTTACGTGGGGAGCTATTTAGCAGGGTGTTGAAAAACTCAGGGAGTTTTGCTGAGGCATGAAACCCGAAGCCATTACAGCGTTCAAGTTAAAAATTTGCGC
>JAYVTJ010000490.1:0-3275 GCA_043774415.1 Fimbriiglobus sp.
ACGGGGACGCCCGCCGGCATTTGCACGATACTCAGCAGCGCATCCTGTCCGCGCAGATGGGATGAATCGTGGGCCACCGGCACACCGAGCACCGGCAGGAGCGTGATCGCCGCGCACATCCCCGGCAGATGGGCCGCGCCCCCGGCCCCGGCGATGATGACCTCGACGCCGCGCTCGATGGCGGAGGAGGAATACTCGAAGAGCTTATACGGCGTACGGTGAGCCGAGACGATCTCGCATTGATAAGCGATGCCGAGGACACCGAGCGTGTGCGCGGTGAACTTCATGATCTCCCAGTCGGACTGGGAGCCCATGATGACGGCGACGAGCGGCGCTTGCGGGACGATCATGGTTTCACCACCAAGAGCCAGTCGCGGTCGGCGATCGGGGGTTCGAAGAGGCCGGCCTTAGGATTCGCATTTTTCGGCGCCCCCCACTTGCCTGTGCTCGGATCATACCAGCGGATCGCGTCCTTCAGCCCCCGGATATGGAATTGGACGTTCGCGGTGGCACCGGGTGGGAAGTAATAGACGTACAACCCGCCATCGACCGATTTGGCACAGACGACGCGTTTCTCCGGCGGAGTTCCCTCGGGTTGTTTCAAGCCTACTGAGTAGGGCCGCAGAGTCGTCCACTCGATGGCTCCGAAGAAGTCGTGAACGTGCTTTATCTGCCCGGCGCCGGGCAAGTCAAGCGCCTCGCTCCAGACTTTCGCGATGCCCGTACCCTTGTGATCAGTCGGCTCTTCGCCGGGTTTCGTGTGCCAGCTCCAAACGCCGTGGCCGCCGTACGTCACGCCCGCGACGGGAGCCGACAGGAGGCTCCAGTAGGTAGCCCGCCGTACGGCGAGATCGGTATGAGGCTTTTTGTTGCTGTACCCCAAATGCCCCTCATACGGCGGTTCGAGATTGATGATCGGCCGCGTGAACTCTTTCCGTTTGCCATACTCGACGATCGGTCCATCGGTCATCCACTTCATCGACTTTTCACTATCGCCGTGGCCGCTCTGGTAACCGAGCACTGTCAGCCACTTTTCGTCTTCCCACGTGGCCCACGGGAAGTTTTCCCCGGTCGGGTGAGTCGTCACGGGGTTCGGGTGCTTATCACCAAATACCGCCCGGCCGATCTTCTTCCAGCGCTCGGCATCCGTCGTGTACTGGTTGTCTCCCGCGAGGATCCAGAGAACGTGGGCTTTCGAGTACCGCTCGACTTCCAGCTTGCACAGATCGATGAGTTGCTCGTCGGTCAGTTCCTTGCCCGCATCCCCCTTCTTGTGCGCCCAGACGAGAATCGGCACCGCGAGCAAGCCCGCATCGTTGATCGCCTTCAGCCGGGCATCGAGCCGCTTGTAGAAGGGTTCGCTCAGGGTCAGCTTTTCGTCTTTGATGGTGAACGATACGTTCCCCTCCGCATCGGTCGGAGCCGTGCGCCAGGGGGATACCATGTTGAACTGCACGGCGGTGAAGCCCTTCTTCTTCCGATCCACGAGGTATGTGTCCCAGTCCTTTTCGGAACTGAGCGCAGGCCCCGTCCAGCAGGTATCGGCGAGGAAAAAGAACGGCGTGCCGTCGGCGTGCTCGAGGTGCGTACCGCTCTTGGCGACGCGGATGCGGCCGTGCTTCTCGAAGGGCGTTTCGGCGCACGCCGCATGCGCGAGTGACAGGCCAATGACAGCGGCCAGTAAGGACTTCATCCGGGCACCTCGGGAGAGTGAGGGACTTCGACTACCGCTGGACTCGGGCGCTGCCGCCCTTCGCGAGCGCTTCCACTTCTTCCAAGCGGGCCATCGTCACGTCGCCGGGGAAGGTCGTGAGCAGCGCCCCGTGCGCCCAGCCGAGGTTCAGCGCCTCCTGCGTCACCCGCCCCGAAATCAGGCCGTAGATGAGGCCGGCCGCGAAGCCGTCGCCGCCGCCGATGCGATCGACGACATCGAGTTGGCAGGTCGGGCTGGCGAACTTTTCGCCGTCGAGCCAGAGGACCGCGGCCCAATCGTGGCGGTTCGTCGAATGCACTTCGCGCAGCGTCGTCGCCACGGCTTTGATGTTCGGGAACTTCTGAATGGCCTGGCCGATCACATCGAAGAACTTCGTCGAATCGAGTTTCGATTCGTCCTTCTTCTCGACCTTCGGCCCCTGGATGCCGAGGCCGAGTTGCAGGTCTTCCTCGTTGCCGATGAGCACGTCCACATACTTCACGATCTTGCCGAGCACGTCCTGCGGCGAGCGATTCCCGCCCGCGACTTTCCAGAGCTTCGCCCGATAGTTGAGGTCGAACGAAGTGATCGCCCCCGCCGCCTTCGCGGCCTGCATCGCTTCGAGGATCAGCTCCGACGTCGTATCCGAAAGAGCCGCGAAGATGCCGCCGGAGTGGAACCACTTCACGCCGCCGGCGAAGATCGCCTTCCAGTCGAAGTCGCCCGGTTTCAGCAGTGCCCCGGCCTCGTTCGAACGGTTGTAGTACACCACCGGAGGTCGGACGCCGACACCGCGGTCGCTGTAAACCGTGGCGAGGTTCGGCCCGCGGACGCCGTCGTGCTCGAAGAACTTGTAGATGGGTGTGACGCCCATCGCGCGGACGCTCGCCTGCACCAACTCGCCGATGGGGTAGCGTGGCATGGCCGTAGCTACGGCGGTCTTCAGGCCGAAGCAGTCGGCCAGATTCGCCGCGACGTTGTACTCGCCGCCCGAGACGTGGATCTCGAGCGACTTCGCTTTGCGGAACGGGATGATGCCGGGGTCGAGCCGATGGACGAGTGCCCCGAGCGAGAGGAAGTCGAACGCGGCCGGGCCGGCGGGGATGGTCAGCGCGGGCATGGAGGCTCCGGGAGCGAAATTGACGAATGACGCAGCAAATATATCCGACCACCGACCACCGAACACTGCGTCACCCGATCCCGTTCCACGTCCGGCCTTCGGCCGCGAGCAGCTTCGCAGCGCACGCCGGTCCCTGCGAGCCTTTCGTATACTCCTGCGGCTGCGGGGCGTCCGCCCCGGAGGTCGCCGCGATGATCGGATCCATGATCTCCCAGGCCCGTTCGATCTCGTCGCTGCGCATGAAGAGCGCCGCGTCCCCTTGAATCGCATCGAGCAGCAGCCGCTCGTAGGCTTCCGGCATCGCATTCGTCGCGAATGCCTCTTTGAAGTCGAACTTCAGATCGCGCGGCTGAAGGTGGACGCCCTCCACTTCGGGCACTTTCGTCTGGAAGTTCAGCTTGATGCCCTCGTTCGGCTGGAGCACGAGCGTCATCCGGTTGCACTGGAGCATCTCCCCCGGCG
>JAYVTJ010000491.1:0-7850 GCA_043774415.1 Fimbriiglobus sp.
TAACGCGCCGGGAACTTTTGCGACCTGACCGACGACTAATCGGAGTGCCCTCTGCCTCCGGGAGTTTCCCCATGTTCCGTATCGCGCTGCTGGCTTTGCTCGCATTCCCAATCGCGCTGTCGGCCGCGGAGCCGAAGCCGAAACCGGCGAAGCAACCGGATGACGTCAGCGCGGCCCTCGACGAACTCGGCATCGTGCGCAAGCCGAAGATCGCGCTGGGAATCCCGCCGGAGTATGCCCCCGATGAAATTGCCATCGAAGCGGTCCGCAAGGATCCCAAGAAGTATCCGCTCCGCGCCGCCGTCCTGCGCGCCGTCGACGTGCTGAAACCCGTCCGCGCCGTGACGATGGTCGCGGAGTTCCGAGCCGATGCGCCGAAGGCGAAGGTAGCGTTCAAGGCGAAGCAGTTGCCCCTCGCCGCGATGATCGACGACCTCGGAGAGTCGCTGGCCGAACTGCAGAATCTGGAACTCGAGCGGGAGAAGGAGCCGTCGAAGCGCTGGCGGGCGCACTTCGATTTCGTTCTCGCGGAGACGATGTACCGATTCGTCGCCCTGAATGAGATCAACAAAGCCTACGCCCAAGTGCTCGTCGATGGGCTGCCGGAGCCGAAAGGTGACGCGAAAAATGCTGTCTGGAAACTGGTCCCGGCCGAGAAGCTCGCCAGCGGCCGCGATCTCCGCGAGCAATTGACCGTGGCGCGCGGCAAGCTCACCGAGATCGTGCGCACGTTCAAAAGCTTGGACGGCACCGCGCCGTGGTACTACTTGGTCGAAGAACTCGTCGCGAAACCGGCGGGGCTGCGCTGGGAGCTAGTGGAATCGAAGGAGTGAGCCGTCGTGCAGCGCCGAGGCGACGAGGACCGCATCGGCACCGGCGTCTTCCAGCCGTTTGATGTCATCCCAATTCTTCACGCCGCCCCCTGCTATCAATTCGAACTCGGGGAAATACCTGCGAATGCCCGTGATCAGTCCTTCCATTCCCGCTCCCCGTCCGGTGCCCACTCGGGCGATGTCGAGAAAGATTACCGTCGGCACTACGCACTCGGCAATCGTCTCCAAACCCTGATCCTCGGCCCATCCCCTCCGAAGATGGCCATCGAAGAAATCGAGCGAGAGGATCGCCGGGAACGGTTTCGGCCAGCCTCTCGGGGGAACCGTCCACGTTTCGGTGCCGACCACCGGTCGCACTTTCGGCCATCGCTCGAACCCGGCGAGTTGTTCCATCCTGCGAAGCCCGGCGTCGAGCAGCACGGTCGCTCCGAACGCGGCGGGGTCGAGTGTCGTCACTCCCGTCCCGGAGATCGCATCGAGATCGGCGACGTAGAGTTCCTGTGCCCCGGTCGCGGCCAGAAGCGCACGGGCCACCTCGGTCGGCTCCACCGATGCCGTGAGCTTGCTGACCAGCGGACGATATTCGGATCGCCGCCCCGCAACCGCGCGCACCACGATGCCATTCAGAATGTCGAGAACGGGGATGATCCGCATGCCGATATCTTGCATCCGGGGCATGAATCGGCGATAGTCACTCCATGCCCGCCTTCGCCCATCCCCGGCCGACGCGCCGCTGTTCCCTCCAAGCCGGGGCCGTTGGGCTTCTCGGGCTCGGCCTCGGTGAGCTTTCCGTTCTCCGCGCCGCCGAGAAACGCCCGGCGTCCGCCAAGAGCGTCATCTACATCTTCCTCTCGGGCGGGCTGGCGCAGCACGAGAGCTTCGATCCGAAACCCGACGCACCCGATGCCATCCGCGGCGAGTTCGGCACGACCGCGACCAAAACGCCCGGCTTCCGCATCTCCGAGCACCTGCCGAAGCTCGCCGCCTGTTCGGACAAATGGGTCGCCGTCCGGTCGCTCACGCACGGTTCCAACGACCACTCGATGTCTCACCACATCATGCTCACCGGGCGGAGCGACAAGCCCCTCGGCTTCGATCCGTCCGCGCCGAAGGCCACCGATCACCCGAGCTTCGCAGCCATCGCCGGCACCGTCACGAAGTCGCGGAACAATTTGCCGCCGGCCATCGTGCTGCCCGACCGCATCGTCCACAACAGCGGTCGGGTGCTCCCCGGCCAGTTCGCGGGCGTCATGGGCCGACAGCGCGACCCGTGGTTCCTCGAAACGAGCGCATTTGAACCGAAGGCGTACGGCGCCTATCCCGAATTCGAGTTCGACCACCAGCAGCGGCCATTCGCCCCGAAGCGCAAAGCCTTCGCGATCCCCGATCTGAGCCTGCCCGAAGGCGTCGATGGGCGACGTTTCACCGGCCGGCTCGACATCCTGCGCCACCTCGACGGTCAGCGCTTGGCGCTCGATGCCGCGGCGGAGGCCGGCGCCTACGATCGCACCCGCACCGCCGCGGTGAACCTCATCACCGATGCCCGGGTGCGCGCCGCCTTCGACCTCGGCAAAGCCGCCCCGCGCGACCTCGACCGCTACGGCCGCAACGCGTTCGGCTGGTCGCTGCTCATGGCCGCGCGGCTCGTCGAAGCGGGGGTGAACCTCGTGCAGGTGAACCTCGGCAACAACGAAACTTGGGACACCCACGGCAACGCCTTCCCGCACCTGAAGGACAAGCTCCTGCCTCCGACCGACCGCTCGGTGATGGCGCTGCTCGAAGATTTGGAACAGCGCGGGCTGCTCGGCGAAACGATGGTCGTCATGGCCGGGGAATTCGGCCGGACGCCGCGCATCAGCACGCTGGCCAAGGATTACACGGGGCCGGGCCGCGACCACTGGGGGGCGGTGCAGTCGATCTTCCTCGCGGGCGGCGGAGCCAAGGGCGGCAAGGTGTTCGGCTCGTCGGACAAGAACGGCGGCCACCCCGCGACCGAACCGCAGACGCCCGAGAACTTCGCCGCGACGATCTACACCGCCCTCGGCCTCCCGAAGACGGCCGCCTGGCACGACGCGGAGAATCGCCCGCACCACCTCTTCACCGCCGAGCCGATGCCCGTCGGATAAGCCCCACCGCATTGCGGACTCACCATGCGCACGCTCGCTTGCTTCGGTTGGTTCACGATGCTGCTTCCGATCAGCCACGCCGCCGATCTACCGACTCCGCAGCCGGGGCAGGCGCACCGCTCCGAATCGCTCGCGACCAACGGCATGGTCTGCACGTCCCATCCGCTCGCCGCACAAATCGGGCTGGATGTCCTGAAGGCCGGTGGAAACGCCGTCGATGCCGCCATCGCCGCGAATGCCGCGCTGGGGCTGATGGAACCGACCTCCAACGGCATCGGCGGCGACCTCTTCGCCATCGTTTACGATGCGAAGACCAATAAGCTCTACGGCCTCAACGCCAGCGGCCCGGCGCCGAAGAACGCCTCGCTGAAATACTTCCACGATAAAAAACTCGAATACATCCCGGAGCGCGGCCCGCTGTCGTGGTCCGTTCCCGGCTGCGTCGAGGGTTGGGATCAACTCCACCGGAAGTTCGGCACGAAGGACTTCAAAGACCTGCTCGCCCCGACGATCCGATATGCCGAGGCCGGGTACCCCGTGACCGAAGTGATCGCGGGATATTGGAAGGCGAGCGAGAAGACGCTGGCTAAAGACCCCGGCATGCGGGACACCTTTCTGATCGACGGCCGCGCCCCGCGCGCCGGCGAGGTCTTCAAGAACCCGAATCTGGCGAAGAGCCTCAAGCTGATCGCCGAGAAGGGGCGCGGCGGTTTTTACGCAGGCGACATCGCCAAGGCCATCGTCAAACTCTCCGATGCGGAGGGAGGCCTCTTTTCAATGGCCGACTTCACCGGCTACACGGCCGAGTGGATCGACCCCGTGAAGACGACCTACCGCGGCTACGACGTCTGGGAACTCCCGCCGCCGGGTCAAGGGATCGCGGCGCTGCAGATGCTCAACACGCTCGAACCGTACGACTTGAAGTCGATGGGATCGAACTCGCCCGAATACTGGCACCTGCTCGTCGAAGCCAAGAAGCTCGCCTTCGCCGATCGGGCGAAGTTCTACACCGACCCGAAGTTCGCGAAGGTTCCCACCGAGACGCTGATCTCGAAGAAGTACGCCGAGGAACGGGCCAAGCTCATCGACCCGAAGAAGGCCGGCGTCGGCGTGGAGGCCGGGGACGCGCTCGTCGGCAAGGCCGACACCATCTACCTCACGGTGGTGGACAAGGACCGCAACTGCGTCTCGCTGATCCAGTCGAACTACATGGGCTTCGGCTCCGGTCTCTCGGCCCCCGGCACCGGCTTCGGCCTCCAGAACCGGGGCTGCCTCTTCTCGCTCGATCCGAAACATGCCAACAAACTCGAACCGGGCAAGCGCCCCTTCCACACGATTATCCCGGCGATGGTGACGAAGGACGGCGCGCCCCACTTCACTTTCGGCGTCATGGGCGGCGACATGCAGCCGCAGGGGCACGTGCAGGTGCTCGTGAACATGATCGACTTCGGCATGGGGGTGCAAGCGGCCGGCGACGCGCCCCGCATCGAGCACATCGGCAGCGCCGCCCCGACCGGCAAACCGGAAGCGGCCAAGGGGGGAACGATCCTCGCGGAAGCCGGCATCCCCGAGGCCGTGGTGAAGGAACTCGAATCGCGCGGCCACGTGGTGAAGCGCACGAAGGTGAACAGCGGCGGCTATCAGGGAATCCTGATCGACCCGAAGACGGGCGTGCTCCACGGGGGCACCGAGAGCCGCAAGGATGGCGTGGCGGCGGGTTGGTGAGGTGCTGGAACTCAGATGAATCGAGGGAGTGAATAGCTTGGCGAAATTTTCCTGCAGCCCGCGTTATCCCCAGGTCATTCCAGAGGGAATGCAAGATCCGGATTTGGAGCAACTCGAACAACTCGTTCTTGACACCGAAGGTCCGGGGTGGCAGTTCAGTGAAGCGGGAATCGACTATGAGTTGGGCGATGGCAGAAAGAAGCACCTGATCGTGTTGGGCGACTCCGAACTGGGATATTATCTACAGCTCCTTGGTCCGAAAGGTTGTGTCGGTCCAGACGAGGTCTGGCTGTCGCTCGGGAATCGATCTCGTTTGGGTGAAGTCGTCTGTCCCGATGATTCGGACGCATCAGCAGGTTTGTTCGTTTCACGACCATTCGCGTGGCAAGCAATCCGGCATTTTTGCACGACTGGATGCCGGTCGCCTGCAATCCAGTGGATCAGTCATCTCGAGGTTCCAGATACCGGCAATTGGTGAAACAATCGCCAGTCTCAATAATCCTCCCGAATTTGCCGCAACTCGATGCCGGGCTAGGCTTAACAGGATGATTCCAGAAATTTGCAATGGTTCCACAGAGGGGTGGGTCACTTCTCGCTGGAATCATTTTGTGCCATTCTCCTCAAAGGATTACCCGTGCCCAAGCTGTTCCTCAATCCGTCGTCGCTGAACCCGACCAACGGCTTCACCCACGCCGTCGCGGCGACGGGGGGAACGACCATCTACGTCTCGGGGCAGGTGAGCGTGAACGAGCGGGCCGAGGTCATCGGCGTCGGCGACATGCGCGCCCAAGTGGAACGGGTCTTCGAGAACCTCGACGCCGCACTCGCCGTCGCGGGGGCGACCTTCCGCGATGTCGTGAAGATCACGTACTTCGTCGTCGATCTGAAGCCGGAACACGTCGTCCACATCCGCGAGGTGCGGCGGAAGTACCTCGATGCGCAGAACCCGCCGGCGAGTTCCCTCGTCGGCGTCGCGGCTCTGGTGGTACCGGAATGGTTGATCGAAATCGAACTGGTGGCCGTCGTCGGGGACTGAGTTCGAATCGGCACCGCTCAGTGCCGCAAGCGGTTCGTGAGGGCCACCGCGAAGAAGCCGAGGGTGAAGACGCCGATCGCGCCTTCGGTCATCGCCGCGAAGCGCATGTGCGGGGCGGGGACGAAGTCGCCGTAACCGACCGTCGAAAAGGTGATCCCGCTGAAGTAAACGCACTCCCAGAACCCGGCCGTCCGCGGCGATTCCCCGGCCGTGAGCACGCCGCCCGTCGCCCAGTAGAGCAGCCCGTACGCGGCGATCGCCGCGAGGCCCGTGCCCACGATCCGCAGCGGACGGTAGCCGAATCCGGCGAAAATCCAGTAGGCGATGAGTTCGATCCGCACCCGGAGCGCCAGCCGCTGGCGCCGGGCGGTGCGCATCTTCAGAAACATCATCCGGTACGACAAGCGCCGCGATTCGTCGTAGAGGCCGCACTGCTCGTACGCGGCGATGGCCCGGCGGTACATCCGGAAAGCCCGCTCGAGATCTTCCGGCGGCTTCGGGTTCCGCAGGAAGTCGCCGACGCGCTCGCACGACACCGCCGCCAAGTACCACTCGCGCGCCGCTTCTGCGAGATTGGACGCCTTCAAATACTGCCGCACCGCCTCCTCTTCGTCATCCGCCGCGGCCGCGAGGCCGAATGCCTCCTGCGCCCGGAGCGATTCCGCGTGGTGTGGATCGGTCTCCTTGGCATCCGACGGCGCGCCGCCCCCTTCCAGAGGGGCGAAGTCCGCCTCCGCCCGCACGGTGAGTTTCTCGGCGTGCTCCGACGCATGCGATTCATCGCGGTCGTCCATCGGCGTTCCACTCCGGGAACCGTCACTTGCCGGGAAGCGGCATCGCTTTATTTTCGTCCAGGCGCTTGCGGTACTTGTCGTACAGCCGCGTCTGCTTGCTCGTCGGCTCGAACGGCTTGCCGTCCACGAACACCGCGAGCACCTGCGTCGAAGCCTGGAAGATGTCGCCGCCGGCGATGGAGAGGTTCGCGCGCTTGCCCGCTTCGACGGTGCCGAACTTGTCCGCGACGCCCAAAATCTGCGCCGGATAGAGCGTTACGGCCTTCAGCCCTTCCTCGGGCGGGAGGCCGTGCGCGATCGCCATCGCGGCCTGATACGGCAAGTTCCGCGAGTTGCTCGCCTCGAACGAGCGGAGGCAGAAGCGCACCCCCGCCTCGTGGAGCTTCGCGGCCGAGGCGTACGGCGCATCAAAGCGCTCGCCCGTTTCGCGCGGCAAGCTCATGATCGGACCGAGGATCACCGGCACGTCGCGGCGCTTCAGTTCGGCCGCGACCTTCCACGCTTCGATTCCCCCGCTCAAAATCGGCTTGACCTTCAGCGCATCGGCGAGTTTGAGCACGTCCAGAATGTCGGCCTTGCGGTCGGCCGTGAAAACTACGGGCTTCTCGCCGCGGATGTAAGGCAGCAGCGCTTCCAGGCGCGGATTCGCAACCGGGGACTGGCCGGCCTTCTTCGCCGCATCGTAGCGCCGGGCGGTCTCGAAGAGTTCCTTCAGCTTCGTCAGCTTCTCCTCGCGGCGGAACTTCGCGAGCGGGTTTTCGCCCCCTTCGAAGGGATCGTTGGCGTTGAAGCCGCGCGGCCCCGGCGCGGTCGGATATTCGATGTGCAGCGACAGAGTATCGACGACGACCATCTCGGCCGGCACCCACCCGGCGAGGTTGATGAGCGCCCCCTGCCCCGGCATCAGCGAACCGGCAGGCCGGGTGACCACAGTCGTGACGCCGTTGGCCCGCGTGACCGGGATGAGTTCCGAATCGGGGTTGATGCCGATGCTCGCGCGGAGGTCGGGCTGGAAGTCGCCGCCGTCGTGCGAGTCGTTCGTCTCGCGGGCCGATTCGATCTCGACGAGACCGAGCACCGTGCCCGCGTCGATCATGCCGGGGTAAATGTGCAGGCCCTTGCAATCGACCCGCTTGGCATCGGCCTGGATCGCGATCGGAGCGGTCGTCTCCGCGTCGCGGTCGGCGACGACCTGCACGATCTTCTTGCTCGCGGCATCGACGACGACCGTGCCGACGAACGCCGATTTGCCGGGCGAATGGATGGTCCCCCCGCTCAGGACGTAGATGCCTTTGCGCATCTCGGGGATGGCCGGGAACTCGGCGGCCCGCTTGGC
>JAYVTJ010000492.1:0-2107 GCA_043774415.1 Fimbriiglobus sp.
CGATCCAAGAGGCCGAGTGCGGGACGCTGACGATCGATGTCGGGACGAAGGTCGTCGCGACGGCGAAGCTGACCTTCTTCGACGCCGACTCCGCGGCAAAGGCCGAGCCGATCGCGAAGGCGATTTTCGCCCTCGGACGCAAGCTCCTCGCCGGAACCCTGAAAGACAAGAAGCGCGACGCCGAGACCAAGGCCATCGTCGATCCCATCCTCGGCTTCTTCGACGCGGCCCTGGACAAGGCCGAAGCGAAACTCGACGGCAAGATCCTGACCCTGAGTGCCGGCGGCGATGTCGATGCCGCGCTGAAGAAATCGCTGGCCGCCTTCCCGGAGTGGGCCGCGGTGACGGCGGCGCGGATGCAGACGCTCAACAATTTGAAGCAGCTCGGGATCGCGATGCACGCGTATCAGGACGCGAACGGCGCTCTTCCCCAAGACATCGTCGGTAAGGACGGCAAGGCGATCCTGAGCTGGCGCGTGCAGCTCCTGCCGTACATCGAGCAGAATAATCTCTACCAGCTCATCGATCGGACAAAAGCGTGGGACGATCCGATCAACAAGGATCCGAGCGAGAAAATGCCCGCGACTTTCGAAGTCTCCGGCCGCAAAACCAAGGAGAAAGGCTTTACCTATTTCCAGAGCTTCGCCTCCGATGCGCCCGTCGAAGGCGGTAGCCCACTGCTGGTGAAGGGTCTGAAGCGCGAACTCACCGGCATCACCGACGGTACGTCGAACACGCTGATGATCGTCGACGGCGCGACCGCCGTGAACTGGATGAAGCCCGGCGACTTGCCGTTCGACCCGAAGAAGCTGCCGAAGATCGGCGCCGACGGCTGGTTCTTCGCCGCCTTCTGCGATGGCAGCGTCCGCCGGATGCGAATCCCGAAGGACGAAGTGCTGAAGGCGCTCATCACCGTCGACGGCGGCGAAGTGGTGACCATCGATGAGTGACACCCTGGTGACAGCGGCGGCGGAGGCGCGGGAGCGGGCCTTCGCTCCGCACTCGGGCTTCCGCGTCGGCGCCGCCCTCGTCGCCGAGGACGGCACCGTCTTCACCGGCTGCAACGTCGAGAGCGCCAGCTACGGGCTGACGCTCTGCGCCGAGCGCGTGGCCCTCGTGAAGGGCGTCTCCGAGGGGCACCGGCGCTTCGCGCGCATCGCCGTCGTCGCCGACACGATTCGCCTCACGCCGCCGTGCGGAGCCTGCCGGCAACTCCTCTGGGAGTTCGCCCCCGACGCCACCGTAATCCTCGCGAACTTAAAGGGGGCCAGCGCCGAATACGCGATGCGCGAACTCCTCCCGCACGGCTTCGACGCCAGTTCGCTCACCGGATGACGGGGAACCCGATGACCGCAGCCGTCCACGTCGCCGACCATCCGCTCGTCCGGCACCACCTCGCGGCGCTGCGCGATGCCGCGACGCCGCCGCAACTCTTCCGGCACCTCGTGAACGAGATTTCGCAGGTGCTCTTCTACGAGGCGACCCGCGACTTGAAGCTGAAACCGGCGACCGTGAAGACGCCCGTGGCGGACGCGGAATGCGCCGTGCTCGCGGAGGCCATCGCCCTCGTGCCGGTGCTGCGCGCCGGTTTGGGCATGGCGAACGCGATGCTCGAAGCACTGCCGACGGCAAGCGTCTGGCACCTCGGGCTGTACCGCGACCACCAGACCCTCAAGCCCGTGACGTACTACAACAAGCTCCCCGCGGACCACGGGTTGGATGTGGCGTTCGTCCTCGATCCGATGCTCGCCACCGGTGGAAGCGCCAACGAGGCCATCCGCATTCTGAAAGCGGCAGGGGTGCCGCGCATCAAGTTCATCGGCCTGATCGCCGCGCCGGAAGGGGTGCAGGCCCTGCGCGCCACCCATCCGGACGTGCCCGCGTATTTGGGGGCGATCGACTCGCACTTGAACGAGTTGGGCTATATCGTCCCCGGTCTCGGCGACGCCGGCGACCGGCAGTTCGGGACGGTGTGAATGATTGACCGCACATCACGGCGCGGGTAAAATGCATCCATGAACTATTTGGATTCCATCACCGTCGAGCCGGACAAGCGGAGCGGGCAACCCTGCATCCGGGGTCTGCGAATGACCGTCCGCGGCGTGCT
>JAYVTJ010000493.1:0-5109 GCA_043774415.1 Fimbriiglobus sp.
CGGGTCGGTAACTCGGAGGGGTGTGTTAACCGGAGAGTCAGAGAGTTTTCCGCCCCAACCCGCCCACCGCGACCCAAAATCGGGGTGTTCCTCTCGGGACTCCTTCGCCCTCTCTCGAAATGGAGAGTTTTCACCCCCGCCGCCAAAATTGCCCAAGTCCTGCGGGGAAAGGCGACAAACGGAGAAAGCCGGGAGAAATGCCCTCCCGGCCTTTTCTGTTTACCCGTCGGTCGGCGGAAGTGGTGAATCGTCGACGAAAGCTCCCCGAGAGGAACACTCTTCGTCACAAACCTACCGATTGAGGAACGTGAAAGCTTAACAATCGCAGCGCTCCAGTGGGTGTAGCTGGATGGGCGGGAAGGTTGTCGGCCGGTAGCATGCACGGGAGCACGGCTATTCCCGAGGTTATCCCCATGCCCGCCTGCCGCTATTTGCTCGTCAAAGCCCACGTCGGCTTTGGGGATCGGCACCAGTGCCTGAGCCACGCGATGCAGTACGCGGTAAAGTACGGGCGGATACTCTGCGTGGACTGGGGCGATAGCGTCTGGTCGGATGGAACCGTCGATTTCCACACGGTAGTGCTCGAAGACCGCGCCGAGGTCGGGGACGGAGAGGCGGAGGACGCCCGGGCTCGCGAGCACCTCGAACCAGCGCCGCAGCACGGCCGCGTACTCGCGGCGGCCCACGTGCTCGAGGACGTGGCAGGCGTAGATGAGGTCGGCCGAGCCCGCCTCGAAGCCGCCGAGCGTCCGGACGTCGCCGACGCGGTCGACCCCCGGCAGGGGGCGGGCGTCGACATTCACGTAGCCTTCGAGGATTTTGGCACCGCAGCCGATGTGGAGTTTCACGGGGGGCTCGCTCCGGTCGGATTCCGCGTCGCGGTGCGGGCGGCATTCCGAAGGCGAATATACCGATGCCCGGTTGAATCGGTGACCGAAGTCCTCCGCACTTCGCGGAATCGCGGTTCCTGTCGGAACGGGACGGTTTCCAATCGGCCGCCACGGGCGTGCCCCTCAGGCATCGCTCTTACCAGCAGGAGCGGAGCTTTGTCGGCACTCGCGAGCAAACGCGTTCTCGTGACCGGCGGCGCCGGCTTCCTCGGGCGGAACGTCTGCGAAGCGATCCGCGAACGCGGACCCGCCGCAATCGTCGTGCCCCGCAAAGCCGAGTACGACCTCACGGAGCAGGCGCTCGTCCGCAGGCTGCTCGACGACGCCCGGCCCGACACCGTGATCCACCTCGCGGCAAACTCATGCGAACTCGCAGCGGCCGAGACTTGTAATTAAACTGCTGCAGTACACTGTAGTCATCACCGAGTGTCTTCTCAGTTCGCTGCCCAGCACATCACCAATGAATAGAAAATTTTTGATGCCTACTTGGATCTACTGCGATCAGTGTTCCTGCCAGGTTGGTGTGACTGGAAGACCTAACGAAAGGGTCGCCTGCCCGAAATGCGGCAACTCCCTTCAAATCTCACAGGGTTGCGAAGTCTTTGTGAGCTATGCGACATCCGATTTGGGAATGGCACAAAAGGTGTGCGAAGCTTTGTCCGCACAGAAAATCAACTACTGGTTAGCACCGGAGAAAGTTGAGACCGGGGATTCCTTCCTCGCCGCGATCATGGACGGCTTGCAGAGCACCAAGCTGATCGCTGTGATACTCTCGCGGGCGGCAAGCCAGTCGCCTTGGGTGAAATCTGAAATCGTGATGGCCATTTCCTGCGGCACGCCGGTATTGCCATTTCGTATCGAGGAATTTGAACTCCCGAAGGATTTCCGCTTGCTCATGGTCCAGTCGCAGTGGCAAAATGCGTACCTTGGACCGGTCGATCAGCATGTCGACCGATTCGTCACTCGCATCAAAGACAAGCTCCGAGAACTCGCTGGCAACGCCGTAGCGGATGCCGCCGCTCCAATAGTTCTGCCGCAACTTCTCAAGAATACCGCGCAGGGTGTCCGGGCGCGCGAGTCACCGTACGTTGGTCCCCGCCCTTTTCCGGCGGGGATGTCTGGTCATTTCTATGGTCGGCAGCACGATGCGAACGCGATCCTTCGGCTCATGGCCGCGAGCCGCGCCCTGCTGATCTATGCTCCATCTGGGGCCGGCAAAAGTTCGCTGTTGAACACGCTGATCCTGGACAGCTTGCAGGATCAAAACCTCGACGTCTCAGTCGGCATCCGCGTTGGCTCAGCGATCTCCGATCGGACTGTGGTGTCCGGCATTCGGAACGTGTTTACCTACTCCGTCGTCGCCGGGATCGAGAACACGCCGACGCCCAATCCCTGCCGCTCCCTGCGGGAATCGCTCTCCCTGCGCAAACGCCGCGCCGGGATGCGCGGGCGGGTCCTCATCCTGGATCAATTCGAAGAGCTGTTCACTCAGCACACGGAGTGGTTCGAACACAGGCAACAGTTCTTGGCCGACGTCGTCGAGGCGTTGGCAGCCGACGAGAACCTCCGCGTTGTATTCGCTATGCGGCAGGAATACTTGGCCGATATCGATCCGCTGCTGCCTTCTATCGACGGTCATTTCGCCGTGCAAAGGTTCGCACTCCGGCGCCTCGATCGCACCGGTGCCCTCGAAGCGATCACCGGGCCGGCTTCAGAATTTGCGGAGTTTGCACCCGGAGTCGCCGAAGAAATCGTCGATCAGCTCAACACCGTCAAAATCCCCACTTCCGACGGGACCGTGATTACCAAGCCGGGCGAATATATCGAATTGGTTCATCTTCAAATCGTCTGCGCGAGATTGTGGGATTCTCTCCCCGAAGGAATCAACCGGATCGAACGCGATCACCTACGTCTGGCTGCGGGTGAGGGACAGACGTTCGAGTCGTTCGTCGGAAACGCTCTAGACGGATTTTTCGATGCGGTGGTGGCGCGGGTCGCGGAGAGCGAGAAGACCCGGAAGCACGGGGGGTTCTCGAGGGATTTGATCCGATTGGGATGCATGAAATTCGTCACGAGTACCGCGACCCGCATCATGATCCAGGAAAAGAACGAGCGCGCGGGGCGCTTGCCGAATTGGATCGTCGACCAGCTCGAGGAAAGTCACCTCTTCCGATTCGAGACTCGCGGCGGTTCGAAGTGGTACGAACTCTCCCACGACCGTTTGGCCGAGCCCGTGGCGCGCCAGATCAACCACGATGTCAGCGATCTCCTCTTCGCCTCCGATCTCCTGAACACGGTTCTCAATCGCATCCTTGAAGAGCGGTCCGGTGATCTGGCCAACTACTTCGAGCCCCACCGGGACGTGCTGGTCGAGTGTAAAGCCTTTCACCTCCATGCCGGGCTGTTCGAAGATGAAGTCGAGTTCGCTTTCCGCACCTCGCTCGGTGCCGGGATCGACACCCCTGCTTGGTCGCAGCGCATATCCCAAGATTTTCCGCTGATCCAACAAAAGGTGCTCCGCGAGGCTCTGGCCTGTTCGGATGAAGATGTGCGGGCGAACGCGGCCGAGTTGTTGGCTGGAGGCTGTGATGCCAAGATGAAGTTCGAGCTTCTCCAGCTAGCCATGGACGACCGCGTGGACCGCGTGCGTCGCGCGGCGGTTCAAAGCTTGGTGAAACTCGACGACGAGTCTCTATTCCGGTCGCTGGCAGAGCGACTAGAGCATTCTCCGGAGAACTCGGACGCCCGGAGGGTTTGGTCGCAGTTGCTCGTACATGCCGATCGAGGCTACACCGGCGCCAACTTCGTTCGCGCGTTCGAGCGGATCGGGCCTTGGCGGCGCGTGGCTATCCGAATCCAAGCCTGGGTGATTCGCTCACGGGATACCCTGACGGTCCTGCCTTTCGTTTTGACTCCCGCCCTCGTGATAGCCCCGCCGATCACGGCTCTGTTCAAATGGATCCCCGGGATGTTCGGTCACGCACTCTGCCAAGCCCGGCCCAGCCCGATCGCTGGCCTGTTTCATGGGGTAACCGGAGCCATTCTTTGGAGCGGAATGATTGCCCTTTTCGTGATGACCTACCGTGTCATCTTCTACCGCCATACAAGTCACCTCTGGATCCTGCGCCCGATCGGTGCCTTGATATGGGGAGCGATCGGCGGTTCGCTCGCCGGCCTGGTTTTGACCCTGACGGTCGCGGGGGTTTTCGATCGGAGTTCACTGGTCACCATGGGCTGGATCTCCAGCGGGGATTCGGGGCAGTTCAGCAGCCGTTTCTTGGAGGATATTTTCCTGACCACACGCTTCGGTTGGGCCTATGCGATCACCGGCTGCGGGATGGGTGTAGGCATGGCCATCATCGCTAACGGCATGAAGGCATCCGGGAAGTTGCTACTCGAGGGCTCGGAGAATTCCGTAACCGCCTGGAGGGATTTTTTGTCGATCTTCTGGAGGATGATGAAACTCGGTGCGAGGAGCGCATATCCCTTTCCAATCTGCCTGGCGATCGCTGCCGCAATCACGCTGCAGTTGCTGAGACCCGGCGTGGGCGCCTCGCCGGAGAAAGCGTCCTTCGAAGGCCGATTGATGGGGATTTTCTTCGATTGCGGCTCCCAATTCGTCGGGGGATATTTCGCCATGGTCTCCGTTGGAATGGGTGTGGTCCTCATGACCCGGGGTGTACGGGTGGCCGGTCGAAAAGATCAAATCTGATCATGTGGGGCCCTCATAAGAGCTCGCAAATTTGCTTGTTTGCAACTTCCGACCAACCAAGTCACGCCCATGCCCCGGGCGTATTCAACTTTTTTTGGTGGTAACGGCTGACCAAGGTTCTCATCCTTCGACCATCACCAACTTCTTCCACATCCTCCGCTGCTCCCCCCACTCCAGGGTCGAGGCGATCGGCAGCAGGTCCCGCAGGATGATCGCATCGCGTCCCGCCATCGTGCGGGGGAGGAACAGTAGCTCTTCCTGGATCTCCGGGGCCAAGTTCAAGAGGTTCAGGATTTGGCTCACCCGCGCCCGCGTGACGTGCCCGAGCCGGGCGATCTCCGTCTGGTTCTCCACCGCCCCCGTCCGCAGCAGCTCCTCGCAGCGCAGGGCCAGCGCCATCAGCCGGGCCACCCGCGGCACACGACCCGGCTCCTTCGGCCGCACCGGCGACGGCCCGCTCGCGAGCACCTTGCGGCTCCCCCGGCCCGCCCGCGCGAAGTGGACCTC
>JAYVTJ010000494.1:0-5640 GCA_043774415.1 Fimbriiglobus sp.
GTCGCGGCGAAGAAGAAAGTCCGCCTCGGCGATGCCCCGCTGTCCACGTTTGAAACGACCGCCGCGCCGATCCAGTCGCGCTCGATCAATCCCGCCGACGATCTCCCGGTCGCCAGCGTGGTCGCTCCGACGTTCGCCCCGCCCACCGTGAAGCCGCTCGTCTCCCGCAGCGGCGCGTCCGTCGTCACCGCGGCCGTGAAGCCGATCGGCGGGGCGACGAAGTACAAAGAGCGCGGCGGCGTCCCCACCACCCCCTTCGGCCGGCAACTCGTCGCGCTCCTCGGCAGCGCCCAATCGCTGCCGATGGCCGTCGTCCTCCAGGAAATCCTCGGCCCGCCCAAGTGCCACCAGAACCTCGGAGCGCAGGCTCTGAAGGCGCCTCCACCGGCGGATGAGAAGCAAGCGGAGAACAAGATCGAAGGAACAAAGTGAGGCGCGGATGTCGAACGCGATCCTTTCTCCCGATGCAGCCCATGCCGGGTTGATCGCCCCATTTCTGACCGCGCGGTTTCGCGCGCGCTACACTTCTCTCGAACCCGGCTCGCGCTTCCGCGACGAACTCCTCAATAAGCTCTGCCATCGCTACGCCGAAGTCCTCGACTGGCGATTTGCCGAAGGCGCCGGGGGAACCGTCGCCGACCTGCGCCATCACGGTGCGCCGCGCAATTGCTACTGTCTATGCTGGAACACCGACTGGGATGGTCGCATCGTACCGCTGGCAGATGCACTGCCCCCTCTCACCGGCGGGGGCCCGCTGCTCCTCGTTTGCCAACCGGTCGCGCTGGCATACTTTGAACCCGAACACGAAGGCGGCCGGGGCCGGCGGTATTTGCTGAAGCTCCCCGCATAAAGTGACCAGCGGTATTTTCGGAGTCGGCGATGGCGTATGACGACGTCCTGAAATACATCGCCGACTACTGGCCGCAACTCGTGCAGAACGATCCGCCCATCCCGGCCGACGACGGCACCCTCATCGGTTTGCCATTTCCGTATTTGATCCCCAGCCGCCGCGAATTCGCGGAGATGTACTACTGGGACTGCTACTTCATGGCCCTCGGGGTCGTCGGCACCGAGCGCGAACAGATCGTGATCGATATGGCCGAGAACGCCGCGCACCTCATCGGGCGGTTCGGGTTCATCCCGAATGCCAGCCGGTATTACTTCACGTCGCGCAGCCAGCCGCCCTTCTTCACGCAGCTCTTCCGACTCGGGTACGACATCAAGCTGAAGCGCGGCGACGCGGACACGGCCGAGTATCTGGAGCGGATGCGAAAGCTCGCCGCGAAGGAGCACGATACGGTTTGGCTGGGTCACGATCACCGCCATCAGCGGCTCGTCCACCGCGGTCTTTCGCTTTATCGCGATGTGAATGCGAACGACTTCAACTCTTCGTGCGAGAGTGGCTGGGATCACTCGACGCGCTGCGACGGCCGGCAACCCGGCCGCGAGACCGGGCGCTGGATGAGCTTCCTGCCGGTCTGCCTCAATTCGATCCTCTACATGCGCGAGAAGGATCTGGAATGGGCGGCCCGGCAGGTGGGCGACACGGCCGAAGCGGAGTTGTGGGACGACAAGGCCGACTCCCGCGCCGCGACGATGCGCGAGCTGATGTGGAGCGAGGAGTACAAGTTCTACTACGACTACGAGTTCGCCCGGAAGGATCCGCAGTCGGACAAGCCGACGCCGCAGATCGACAAGCACGAGACGCTCGCGGGGTTCTACCCGATGTGGGCCGGACTGGCGACGAAGGCCCAGGCCGAGAGCATGGTGCGGAACTGGTTCCCGCGCTTTCTCTATCCGGGCGGGCTGGTCACGAGCTTGCCGGCGGGCTTACCGGGGCGGCAGTGGGCCTTCCCGAACGGATGGGCGCCGCTGCAGTGGATCGTGGTGGCGGGGCTGGAGCGCTACGGCTACACGAGCGAAGCGCAGGTGATCCGGCGGTGGTGGTGCGACAACTGCGCCCACGTCTTCCGCAACGGGTGCGGTGCGGACGCACTGGGCCGCGGAGCGCTGATCGAGAAGTACAACGTGGCGCAGGTGGGCCAAGCCCCGGAGCACGGCCTGTATGGGACGGGGGTCGGCTTCGGCTGGTCGAACGCGGTGTTCGCGGATTTCGCCCGTGCGCTCGGGAAGTGAAGAAAATTGCCGGGTGTCGTGGCGCAACGGTAGACGCGGGGTGAATAGCCCTGAGCCAGCACTCCGGTGAACTGGCTTATGCCGGTTCGACTCCGGCCGACGCCCCTTCAGTCCATCCAATCTTCGGGCCTGAAAGGCGCGTTCTGTCAGCCCAGGGTGAAGCCCTGGGCAACTCGCACCCGCACCGTCTTCGACCCTGTAAGGGTCGTTCACACCTTCGCTTTGAATGGCCCTTACAGGGCCGTTCCCGATTCCCGAACGTGATCCCAGGGCTGCACCTTGGGCTGACAGAACGTGCCTTTCAGGCCCGAAGATTGGATGGACTCACCCCGCCGCGGAATACTGATCCTGTGGCGGCAGCGGCAGCGTTGCATCGCTCATCAATCTCGTCTTCGGCACGATCACCGGCACGACGTTCTTCGCCAGCCCCACCAGGCTCAGCGCCTTAATGAACGTGAACGTTAAATCCACTTCCCACCAGCGATGACCGTGGCTCGCCGATCTGGGCGCGGCGTGGTGGTTGTTGTGCCAGCCTTCGCCGTTGGTCAGCAGCGCCACCCACCACGTATTCCGGCTGCGGTCGCCCGTCTGGTAGTTCTGGTAGCCCCAGCGGTGCGCGGCGCTGTTCACGAACCAGGTGATGTGCCAGACGTACACCGTCCGCATCACGATGCCCCACGCGAACATCTGCGCCGTCGCCGCGATCAAGCCATCGGTTCCGTCGATGGCGTAGCCGATGCCGGCCGCGACTCCGAGCAGCAGCACCAAGTGCGCGAGGTAATACTTCCACCAGCGGCCGCGCTGGTGCAGGCGCTTCAGGAAGCGGTCGCGGAACAGGTCGGGGATGTACTTGGCGTAGGTGTCGAAGCCGTCCATGCGCGGATCGTGCGTGTAGATCCACTGCATGTGACCCCAGTAAAAATTCTCCTTCGGGCTGTGCGGGTCGCCTTCCTCGTCGCTCTTCTGGTGGTGGATGCGGTGCGTGCAGACCCACTTGTACGGCGGCCCTTCGAGGCTGCAGACCCCGCAGAGGACGAAGATGCGTTCGAGCCAGCGCGGGAATTCCACAGAGCGGTGCGTGAGCAAGCGGTGGTACGCCAAATTGATGCCGATGGAGCCGAAGATGGCGTTGCCGACCAGCAGATAGATCGGGAAATACCACGTGAAGAACGGCTCGAAGAACGCCAGGGGCATGAGGACGTGAAACACCACCAGAATGGCGGCGTACATCGGGATGAGCTTGGGCCGGACGGCTGCGGGGGCGGGCGGTTCGGATACGGCGGCTTGCGACACGGCGGGCTTCCCAATCGGTGAGGTCAGCGGTCGGAATACCAAGATCTCTAAGCGGCGACACACGGCGGAATCAATCGTACCATCGGCCAGGCGCGGCATACGCAACGAGGAATTCTCACCCGTCCGACTATTCTAACACTTCGGGGAGGCCAGAACTTCCGCAAGTCGTTGCGGCGCATGCTCCGTACCGAGATTCCGACGCAAACGGATTGATTCCGACGGGGGGGGTGTGGAAGAGCGTCGGAATCAAAACGTCGCGGAATGATGCCGTCACTTTTCTCGGCGGATCGACCATTCGGTCAGCCCTTCGAGAATCGTTCGACACTCCGAGCGCGGCAGGCAGTCGAGGCTCGTCCGGGCGAGGCGGGCGTGCTCCTCGGCCGTCCTCTTAGCATACTGCAATGAGCCGGAACGGATCAGCGTATCCGCGACTTCGGCCCGCTTGTTTGGCGCGGGCCGCTGGAGCAGCCGACGGAATTCGTCGGCTGCCGCCTTCGGCAGCGTGTTCAGCGCGTGGATCAGGGGCAGCGTCATCTTCTGCTGTTCGAGATCGGTGCCCAAAGTCTTGCCGGCCTTCGATTCTTCGCCCGTGAGGTCGAGCAGGTCGTCGGCGATCTGGAAGGCGATTCCCAAGCTGCGACCGAAGGTCGCGAGGTGCTCGGCGACTTCCGGCGTCGCCCCGGCGTAGAGCGCCCCGAGCCGCGTGGACACCTCCGTGAGCGCCGCCGTCTTGCCGTCGATCATCGCGAAGTACTGCGCTTCGGTGAGGTGCCAGTTGCCGCGCTCGCGGGTTTGCAGCAGTTCACCCGCACAGACCTTGTTCGTCGCCGCACCGATCAGTTGACAAGCTCGACCATCCACAGTGCTGGTCAGGTGGAAGGCGTGCGTGAAGAGCATATCGCCGAAGAGGATGCTGACCTTGTTCCCCCACTCTGCGTTGAACGTGCCGCCGTGCCGGCGGGTATCGGCTTCGTCGAGCACATCGTCGTGGACGAGCGTCGCCGTGTGGATCATCTCGACGGCGGCCGCGAGGATGTGGTGCGCGGGCACAATCGCACCGCACGCCTTCGCGCTCAGGAAGACGAGGGCCGGGCGGAGCCGCTTGCCGCGGTAGTGGCGGAGGTGCGCGATCATCGGGGCGATGGGCGACCGATATTCGGCGAGCGTTTCGGCGAAGATGCGATCCGCTTCGGCGATGTCGGCGAGCACGGGCTGAAACGGGCTGACGGCGGGGCGCATGTAGCTGGGGGTCACCGCGGTTGGGGCATCCAGAGCGGGGAGTGCGGTCGTCATCGTCGACTCCGGTTAAGCGGGGCGAACCTCCCGGCTATAGTCGCCGTGCTGGCCGCCCGATTTCTGGTCGAGCCGGATATCCTCCAGGCTCATGCTGCGATCCACGGCCTTGCACATGTCGTACACGGTGAGGCCCGCGACACTAACCGCAGTGAGGGCCTCCATTTCAACACCCGTCCGGCCGGAAACCCGCACGGTGGCGACGATCCGCACCGCATCGGGCGGCAGCGGCTCGAAATCGACCTCCACAGAGTTAATCGGAAGCGGATGGCAGAGCGGGATCAGTTCGGACGTGCGCTTCGCCGCCATGATCCCGGCGATGCGGGCGACTTCGAAGACGTTCCCCTTGGAAATGCTGCGGTTGAGGATCAATTCGAGCGTGGCCGGCTCCATGCGGATGCGCCCGGATGCCACCGCGACGCGCTCCGTGAGCGGCTTGGCGCCGACATCGACCATGCGGCTGGCCCCGGCGTCGTCGAAATGGGTGAGCGGGTTCATGCCGGCCAACTAAATTGGGAGAATGGGTCTGCGCGTGCTCGAACCGGGATTGTACTCGCTGCTCGTCGGGCGCGGCCGGGTCGGGTCGCGCCACTTGGGTGTGCCCGTCGGCGGCCCGGCGGATTTTTCTGCTTGTGCGCTGGGGAATGCGCTCGTCGGCAACGAAGCGGATGCGCTGGCGTTGGAAATGTCGTTCCGGGGGCCGACGCTGATCGCCGACCTGCCGGTGGCAGGAGTGGTGTTTGGGGCGCCATTTCAATTGACGAGTTCGACGGGGCAAACGCTCGAAGTCGGGCGCAGCTTCAATCTCGCGGTCGGCGAGACACTGAAAATGGGCGGCACGGCGACGGGATGCCGGGCGTACCTGTGCGTTGCAGGTGGATTTGCTGGCAGAGAAATATTGGGGAGCGAGTCGGCGCT
>JAYVTJ010000495.1:0-5266 GCA_043774415.1 Fimbriiglobus sp.
CTTGGCAATCATTTCGAACTGCTTGCGGAAGTCGTCGAGGCTGAAGCTCCCCTTCTCCAACTTCGCCTGCTGCTTCTGCAATTCTTCTTGACTGACGTCCTTTTGCAAGCTTTGGATCTTCTCGACGATCCCCATCATGTCGCCCTGGCCCAGTATCCGCTGGGCCATGCGCTCGGGGTGGAACTCTTCGAGCTTGTCGACCTTTTCGCCGACGCCGATGAACTTAACCGGGACGCCGGTGATGTGCTTGATGCTCAGCGCGGCCCCGCCGCGGGCGTCGCCGTCGAGCTTCGTGAGGATGCAGGCGTTCAGTTCGAGGGCTTCGTGGAAGGCCTTGGCGACGTTGGCCGCTTCCTGACCGATCATCGCATCGACGACGAGGTAGACTTCGTCCGGCTTGCAGAACTTGTCGATCTGCTTCAGCTCGTTCATCAGATCGTCGTCGATCTGCAACCGCCCGGCGGTGTCGAGGATGACCGCGTCGCACATCTCCTTTTTCGCGGCGATCACGGCGTTGCGGCAAACGTCGATCGGGTTCGTCGCTTCGCTGTAGACCGGCACGCCGATCTGGAGGCCGAGGGTTTGCAGTTGCTCCACGGCACCGGGACGCTGCAAGTCGGCGGCCGCGAGGAACGGCTTGCGACCGCGCGCTTTGAGGGTGAGCGCGAGCTTCGCGGCGGTGGTGGTTTTGCCCGACCCCTGCAAGCCGCAGAGCATGATGACGACGGGGCGATCGGCGCGCAGGGGGATCTTGTGATCGACCGGCCCCATCAGGGCGCAGAGTTCCTCGTAGACGATCTTGACGATCTGCTCGGACGGATCGACCCGTTCGAGCACATCCTGCCCGACGGCCTTCGCTTCGACGTTGGCGATGAACTGCGTGACGACCGTGAGGTTGACGTCGGCTTCGAGTAGCGCCCGGCGGACTTCGCGCATCCCCTCGCGGATGTTCTCGGCGGTGAGGCGACCCCGGCCGCGCAGCTTCTTCAGCGCGTCGGACAGCCCCTTCGTGATCCCTTCGAACATGCGTCACCGTGGTCGTCGTCGATTGGCCCAGCGGAAGGGGGGTATTGTAAGACGAAGCGGGCCGGCGACCAATGCAACGAGAACGCCCCGGAGAACCGGGGCGCAGCGGGCCGCGACCGGCGCAAGGATCACTCGTCGACGGGCTTGGCGATCATGGCTTTGTGCTGCTTGCGGGCCAGTTTGAAGACTGCGATGGCTTGTTCGGACAATCCGCTGGCGAGTTTGATCGTCGGGTTGCCCACGGGGGGCTTGATTTTCTCTTGGACTTTCACCCCGATCGGTTTGCGCGGTCCGAATTTGGGTTTGTCGGCCATGATCGGCTCCTGAACGGATCGAGTTATGTTTTCTTCCAACCGTAATACGAGCTGAAAACCTTTCCGATATCCCAAGACGCAGCGAGGAGAGCGTCGCGGATCAATTGGACGGCCGCAGTCTTCAACTGTTCCTCCGGCTCCGGCGGTATTATTGCATAGTCCATGGCGGCGTCAATGCTCAAGACTCCAAAAACGGCACCGTCCAGGGGACTTTCGAGTGAAAAATGGGCCGCGGCGAGGACGTCCGGATCGGGAACTTCTTCCGGGGCATACGGCGTCGACCGTTCGGGGTCGAACACGGGGACGCTGAAGAGCCAAGTCCGATCCGCGCGGATCCGCTGCCGGATTTGCGGATCCAGAGCGAAGAAGTCCGAGCGCTCGTCTTCTCGAAAAGCCTTTCCGAGCCGCTCCAAGTTGCAGATCGCGGGCCGTCGGGTCACGAAGCAGTACCCGGTGAGTCCTTGGTAATAGTTCAGAACGAGGTCGAAATCGGGGTCGGCCGGATCGAAGTTCGCACGGTACTTCAGCGCGAGTACTTCGTCTTGCGGAACGAACAGGCTCGCCCGGAGCCGGAGCTTGCGATTGTCGGTTTGGCCCAGGGCCAGCAGAGCGGCGTTCAACAACTCGTGCATCCGCCCGACGATTTCGTCGTCGGGTTCGTCGGACGGTAGCCCGAACTGCAAGCCGCCCAGTTCCACCGCGGCGAACTCGCGTCCTTTTTCGAACATCCGGCCGACGTATTCCGGCGTGAGTTTGTCGAACTCCAGCATCGTGTGCGGCCAGCCCGTTTTTTCGGGCGTGGTCGGTTGCGAAGAAACGATCGGCCGGTCCACCGTTTCCGTCGCCAGCTTGGATTCCAAAAACGTGCGCGTGCCGCTGGTCGCGAGGTCGAACAGCGCCGCCAGTACACTGCCGAGGCTCCGGAGCGGCAGGGTTTCGGGGGGGAGGGGTTCCGATTTCAGCTTGAGCCCGATATTCACGAACGGCCGCATGGAGTACGGGAGATAGATCGGATCGCTGGCGATGTCGCGGCGGAACTCGCGCACGAATGCGGGAAAATTGCACATGACACCGCCGTCGCAAAAGCTGTGGCGGCGAACGGTGTGCGGCGGCTTCTCGTCCGGGACATCGATTTCGACCGGCCGGAAGAACAGCGGGAAGCCTCCGGAGGCCCGGATCGCTTTCGCCACGGACACTCGGAAAAACCGGGCGTCGGTCGAGCGGATCAGCAGGAGTTCTTGCGTGGACAGATTCGTCGCCGTGATACTCAGCGGCGGGAAATACGCGGTGCCCGCCACCATCAGACTCCAGAGATCGCCGAAGGTCAACGCGTGGTTCGGATCCTCCATCGCGGCGACCCGACCGGCCAAATCGGGGTGATCGCCGGGGTTCCTTCTCACTGCCGCGAACGCCTCGACGATCTGCGGGGAAGTCCGGATCCAAGCATCCAAGAGCGCCTCGAAGGTCGCCCCGGAAAAGAGACCGCCCTTCCGCCGCGCGGTCCGGTATAAGCCGGGGAGGGCCATCGCCCCGGCTCTCAATCGGCGGGCGCGCTCGACCCAATCGAACAGACGCCGGTACCGAGGGATCTTCGGTCGTTCGGTTCCGTCTTCCCCCTCCCCGATTCCCGCCTCCGGATGCAGGGGCGCGATCGCCTCCCGAACTCGGTCGATCCGCGCGTTACCGATATGGGTCGCCGCCTCGCTCATGTCCCCGCCGCCCAAAATTCCGAGGACCCCCGCCGGTCCCGGGGCGACGAGGTCCTCGAACTTCTTGCGGATGTCCTCGGGCGACAATCCGGCCCAGTGCAGCGCCGCCACGATCGCCCCGGCCGAAGTCCCGGCGAGCGCCACGATGTCGTAGCCTTTGTCGAGGACCGCTTGCAGTTGGCCCAGAAGACTCAGGCCGTAAACGGCCCCACCTTGAATCGTCACCGACGCCATGCGGTCGAATTCGGCCATCGGATCCATCTCCTGTCGGATGGCGAGAGGTTGCCACACCTCATCGCCGGCCGCAATCGTTTTTTCGGCGACTCCTCCGCACCGACCCCATTGCCGCCGTAGACCGCTCCCCATCCGGCGGGGAGGCGCATCCGGATTTTGGCTATGGGAAACGAGTCGCTGCCGCGCACCATCCCAAGATTCGTCCAAACTGGATTGTTCCAGCTACCCAATCCATTTCGCCCTCGGTTCCCTCCCCTTGGCTCGTCGCAAGTCTTTGCAGAGTCTGAACAACCGACCGGATCGTCACCACGGCACCGATTCTTCCAATTCTTTGAATTGGTTCCAGCGTGGGGTGTCACACACTCGGCTGGAACAATCCCGAGTGCTAAAATCGAGAGGCACACCCATCCCCATCTTCTCCGGCTTGACAGGAATCGGCCCCGGTTTATAGTCCGCGACCCAACGGATGGACCCACCGGGTTTCGGAGGCAGTGTGGCAAGGCGGCCCGCCATTGTCTGGACTTGGATTCTCTGCGCCGCGACCCTCGTGGGAACGGACGGCGCCGCGCTCCGTGCCCAGCCCGCGCCGATCATCCCGATTCAACCTCTGGCTCTACCGCCCATTCCGAATTACGAAGGCGAATCGGAACCGCTCCCGCCCGCGCTTCCGGGCATCAGTACCCGAATCGTGCTCCAGCCGGGGACGCCGGGCGAACCGCTCCCGCCGCCGACGCTCATCACGCCGCTCACCCCCGAAGTGATCCTCCCCGACGGCAGCAGCGTGACCCTTCCGGCCAGTACGAAGCAGGTCATCCGCTTCGCCCCGCGCTACGGCAAGCTCAACGACTACATCGTCGATCCCATCGGCGACGACGTGCAGCGCATCACCTACACCGGCGGCCTGAAGGTCAACGTGGTGATGCTCGCGAACGTGCCGGGCCAGCCGGCGCAGGAGATCGAATTCGCCACCGACAACGCCGTGATCTGGGTGAAGGGGGCCAAAAAGGGCACCGACATCCTCGGCGGCATCCGCACCGAGCGGACGGACCCGGACAAGCCGGGCGAGAAGAAGTCGGACAAGATGACCATCGAACTCTACTGCTCCGGCAACGTGGTCGTGCAGACGCGCAGCGCCGACGGGAAGGGCGACCAGACGCTCCGCGCCGAAGAACTCTACTACGACCTCGACAGGAGCCGGGCCGTCGGTATCGGCGCCGATCTGGAAATGCGCTCGGCCGTGGGGACCGATCCCGTCCACCTGCGGACGCCGGAACTCTGGCGCCTCGGCCCGAAGGAATGGCGGGCGTTCGACACGCTCGTCTTTTCGAGCAAGCGCCCCGCCGACCCGGCGCTGACCATCAAAACCCGCGAGGCGACGCTGACCGATCAGTCCGTCGTCCAGCGGAACATCTTCGGCCAGCCCTACCGCAAGTTCGGCACCGGGGAAGTGGAGACGGGCAATCGGCGCGAACTGCTCGCGAAGAAGAACCGCTTCGAACTCCTCGGCATCCCGTTCTTCTACTGGCCGACGTACCGCGCCGACATCAGTGAACCGGCCGGGCCGCTCGTCGGGCTGGGCATCCGCAATGACACGGTCTTCGGCTTCCAGGTCTACTCGACCTTCGACATGTACAAGCTCCTCGCGCTCCGCGGCCCGCCGCAGACGAGCTGGATCCTGCACGCCGATTACCTCGCCCGCCGCGGACCGGGCATCGGCAGCGACTTCAACTACTTCAACCTCTTCGGCGGCGAGTACGCGAACAGCGGCAACATCAGCGTCTACGGCATCGACGACAAGGGGGACGACATCCTGGGGGGCTTCCGCGGCGAGGAGCCGCACCGCGCCCGCTTCCGCGGCCGCGCGGCGTGGACCCACAATCAGGACCTCTTCGAAAGCGGGACGAGCTACACCCGCTTCATGGGGCAGGCCGTCTACCAGAGCGACAAGAACTTCTTCGAGCAGTACTACAAGATCCGCTACGA
>JAYVTJ010000496.1:0-4036 GCA_043774415.1 Fimbriiglobus sp.
GCGAAGCGAGGGATTCGCTGTACGAGAGCTGATCCTTCCCGATTCCTTCCCTCACTCCGTCGGCACGGGCACTTCCGTCATCGAAAAGTTGCTCACCACCATAAACAACCAGCGCGAGTCGGCGGGGAAGAACGTGACCGGCGGCGGGCAATCGAACGTCACCGTGTGCCGGCCGGGGGGGAGGATCAGCACGCGCTCGTAAGCGCGGGGCTTCTCGCGCAGGTCGGCCACGGTGTCGCTCCAGACGTCGCCGGAAATCGTCAGCGTCGCCTTGTCCTTCTGGATGGTCGAGAATTCCACTTTGATGCGCACGGCGCGGGTACAGTCGGTCGGGTTCACGAAGACGAGCGCCGACTTGGGCCGGGCGTGGTACTTCCGCCACTCCCGGCCGACCGCCTCGTAGCTCGAAAAACCCTCGAGCCATAGCACGGATATGGCATCGCGCTCCGCCGCGGCCATCGCAGCGAATCGCTTAGGGCCGTTCGCCTCTTCGATCCAAGCGGCGTGGGCGCGCAGGTCGTAGAACACGAGAGTTCCATCGCGGTTGACGATGGCATTCCCCTCGCCCGAGTGCTTGCGGATCTCCGCGTCCAGTGCGGTGAACCGCCTCGGTTCGAGGCCGCGCACATCCACGAGCAGCCCGCGGAAGCCGACCAGGACCATGCGCTCGAGCATCACCGGCACGGTTTCATCGGTCATCTGCCGCAGGCGCATATCCCACTCGCGGCCCTTCATGCTCCCGAAACTCCAGCGCAGTCGGTCGGTGTGGAGGTAGCCGCGGATGTGGTCGTACGAATCGACATCGCCGACGGGCTGCGACTCGGGATAGGGGACGTGCGGGAAGTTGAAGACCGCGCCCCCTTCGGGGAACAGCTCCTCGATGCGGGTGAAGAAGTCGCGGTCCTCCTTGAACTTCTCCGCGACCTTCGAGCGCGCCTTCAACTGCCCGTCGTCGCGGAACCAGGTGTTGTTCAACTGGTCCCACAGCCCGACCCAGATGAGCAGCCCGAACGCGGCGATGCGGACGGGGTAGACGATGCGCCAGCGCGATTCGGTGAGCCTGTCGACGGCGACCCCCACGGCCGCGAGCGCGAGGAAGGCGATGTAGATGCTGATTCGGTTGTAGGCGCGCACCTGCGGGGTGACGAGGTGGCCGATGAGCGCCCCGACCCCGCCGATGGTGCCGAGCAGCACGGCGAAGATCGCCAGCGAGGACAGCGCGCCGGGCAGGGGTCGGCGCGACCCCGGCAAGAAGACCGAGACGAGGAGGAAAATCAGCCCGGCCGACGCGACCATGCCGAGGGGATCCCATTCGTTTTCCGTCTGGCAGGGCCGCATCCGCGGGGCGTCGTACTCGGCGCGGATCGACGACAGCCGAAGCCAGTTGTGCCCGTTCACCGGCAGCACGAGCTGGGCGATCTTCAGCCCGTAAATCTCGCTCTCCTCCGACAGGCGCAGCGCGGGCCGGTCGTTCTTCCCGAAGACTTCCTGATAGCGTGCCGTCGGCAGGTGGTTCGCGATTCCGATGCCGGCGATCAGCGCGACGACCGCGAATCCGACGACCGGGGCGCGCCAGGTCTTCGAGACCCACCAGCCGTAGATGACCGCCGCCGAGAGCATCGCGCAGCCGAAGAAGGCGTAGTAGGCCCCGGCCGTGGCCGTGAAAACCGCGACGATCACGGTTCCCCAGCCGGCGGCTTGCAGCGGCCGGAAGCGGAAGCGACCGTCGTCCGCTTTGCGGAAGAAGGGGACCGCCCCGCCGCAGAGGCGGAGGGCGATCCAGAGCGTGAGCGGGACGACGTAGTAGGCCGAGAGGAAGTAGTGCTCCTCGCCGCGGAGGTAGTGGTAGGGCTGGAAGGCGTAGAGCACGCTCATCGCGATCGATGCCGGGAGCGAGATGCGGAAGCGGCGCAGGGCGAACATCGCCGTCAGCGTCGTCAGCGGGTACGTCAGCAAGTAGTAGAGGTTGAAGACATAGATCGGATCGGGGTAGCGATGGCTGAGGAGGCGGAGGGCGGCGAAGTGGAGCGAATCGACGATGGGGTAATCGTAGAGTTCCTGCCGGCCCGGCGCGCCGAGGCGGTCGTTCGTCCAGTGGTCGCCCCCTTCGACCGTGGCTTTCACGAGCGGTAGAATGAGCAGGGTGTCGTGCTTGTACGAGAAGGGTACGTGCAGATCGACCTTCTCGAGCCGCATGCCGTAGTAGAGGACGCCCCCCGTGATCGCGAGGGCGACGGCGTAGCCGAAGAGGCAGACGGTCCACGGGGCGACGCGCGGCGCGGGAGGTGCGGGGACAGCGGGGGGCAGAGGCTCGGCGGGGCGATCCATAACCGGCAGACCTCGCCGCGGGTACCCGAGCGGCCGACGGACTTGTTTGTAACGGGCGGGCAGCGCCTTCCCCATCCAAAATACTTGAACGGTGCGACGTTGGCCAACTCCGCTCTGATCGTCGGCTGCGGCTATCTGGGGTCCCGCGTCGGCCGCGCCTGGCTCGACCGGGGCGACACCGTGCGGGCGTTCACGCGCACCCGCGCAGAGAGCCTGCAAGCGCAGGGGTTCGAGCCGATCACCGGCGATGTGCTCGATCCCGCGAGCCTGCGCGATCTCCCGGCGTCCGACTCCATCCTGTACGCGGTCGGGTTGGATCGCACGGCCGGCCGGTCGATGCGCGAGGTTTACATCGAGGGGCTGCGCACCGTACTTGCGGCACTGCCGCAGGGCGGGCGATTCGTGTACGTAAGCAGCACGAGTGTCTACGGTCAGACCGACGGTTCGCTCGTGACCGAAGCCGATGCGACGGAACCACTCGAAGAGAACGGCCGCATCGTGCTCGAAGCCGAGCGGACACTCCGCGAGTTCCGACCCGATGCGACGATCCTCCGCTTCGCGGGGATTTACGGCCCCGGCCGGCTGCTGCGCCGGGCGCAGATGCTGAAGAGCGAAGCGTACCTCGGCGATCCGGAGAAGTGGCTGAACCTCATCCACGTCGAAGACGGCGTCCGCGCCGTACTCGCGGCGGAGCGCGCCGCGGCGCAGGGTGGCACCTTCAACATCGCCGATGACAGCCCGGTGTCACGCCGCGACTTCTACACCGAACTCGCCGGGCGGATCGGCGCTCCGTCGGCCCGGTTCGAGCCGGCGGCGGCGCCGGTGCGGGAGGCGAACCGCCGCATCTCGAACGCCCGTGCGAAGGCGGAAATCGGCTTCGCCCCGCAGTATCCGAGCTACCGTGAAGGGCTGCGCGGGAGTGTGTGAAGGAGTAACGTTCGAGCAGGTTCAAATTCGTCGTGGCAGTCTTGTCAGTCCGCCTTCATTTTCTCGCGGTGCCGCTCCGCCGCTTCTTCGACGGAGTGTGACTCGGTCAGCTTCTGATCCGCCTTCGACAGCTTGACGAGTGCGCAGTAGTACTCGTGGAGCAGATTCACTTCGTCCTCCGTCAACTCTTCGACATTGATGAGCCGATTGCTCGCCCCGCGCACGGCGGCGACGAGTTCGTTCAGCTTGAGGTGGACCGCGCGAGAGTCTTTGTTCTGGGCGCGCTGGATGAGGAAGACCATCAGGAACGTCACGATGGTCGTGCCGGTATTGATGACGAGCTGCTAGGTGTCCGAGAACTTGCACATCGGCCCCGTGAGGAGCCAGACGATGATCGTCAGGAGTGCGATGCCGAAGGCCAATGAACTGCCGGTCCAGACGGTGGCGTGCCGCGAGAACCGGGCCAGCATCGAATCGCGGGGCATAGGCAAGTCGGCGGGGAGAGCTTCATTCGACGCGATCATGATCTCGGCTTTCGCGGGATGGAGGAGTATACGACTGCCCGCCTGTCCTGCGCATGGTGAGTCGTCGGTAGTGGGAAGGATACCGATGCCTGCACCGAGCGTTTCATTTCCCGGTGGGCAGACCGGCGTGGACCAACTCCGGAGGTGAGACGCGGGAGGACTTGTGCTCCAGAGCCGCTGTCGGCCGTTCTCTCGGCGGGAACGGGCCGACCGCCACAGCCCTGTTCGTCCGGATCGACTCCTTGATGCCATCGATG
>JAYVTJ010000497.1:0-5288 GCA_043774415.1 Fimbriiglobus sp.
GGTGTCGTCGGCGACGCCGTCGCCCTTGGCGGAGTAGGGGGGCTTCGTGATGTCCACGACCGCGGAGCTGACGGGGAAGGCGATGTTTTCGTCCGGGTCGAAAGTCGCTCCGATACGCGGCGGCTCCGCGGCGACGGCGCAATGGGTCAGCACCAGAGCGAGCAAGAAGGGGGTCACGAGGCGGTGCATCTCGTTCTCGGCGGGTAGGAGTGATGCGCTATCGATAGGATGGAGTGCGGATCGCTTTCCCCCTCGGCCGCAAAATTCCGAGTCCGCCCGATGACCCTTTCGCCCGAACGGATCGACCGCCTGCAGCAGCAGTGGTGGCACCTGCTGCGCCCGTGCGGAGCGGAGCCGTCCGCGATCTACTCGGCATTCGACGATTTGGTGGCGCGCCACTCGGAACCGCACCGGCACTACCACACGCTCGAGCACATCGCCGAGATGCTGCGGCTGATCCCGCGTCTGTCTCCACCGGAGGCCGATGTCCGCGCGTTGCAGTTCGCCGTCTGGTTCCACGATGCGGTGTACGATCCGAAGGCGGGCGACAATGAAATCCGCAGCGTCGATCTCGCCGCCGATGTTCTGAATCGACTCGGGGTTCCAACTGGAACGGTCGCACTCGTCGCGGAGTTGATCCGCAGTACCGATCACCGAGTGGGATCCACGGAGGATGGACGGGTCGCGTTCGCGATCCTGCACGATGCCGACTTGGCGATCCTCGGTGCGGCTGCGGAGCGATACGACCGCTATGCGGCCGACATCCGCCGGGAGTACGCCTGGGTGCCGGAAGATGACTATCGAATCGGTCGCAGCCGCGTTCTGCGGAAGTTCTTGGATCGCCCGCGACTCTTCCTCACACATCTGCTGTTCGACGAGGGCGAAGCGCCCGCGCGTGAGAATCTCGGGCGCGAGGCGGCGAGTTTGAAATAGCAATCATTTCTTCGTGCTCTTCGACCGTTCAAGGGCGTCGCGGGCTTCCTTCGCGAAGTCGCGTTGAGCTTCGGAGAACCCCGGAGGCGCGAACGACGGCCCGCCCACGGCGGGGACCGTGCCGGTTTCCGAGACACCCTTGACGCGGCCGCCACCGGCATCGTTGCTGCCGATGGTGCTCGCTCCCGGCGGTCGGACCTGCTGCGGATTCAGCTTCGCCTGCTCCGCGTCCTTCCGCTGCCGCTCGACGCTCTCCTCGTAGCCCTTCAGGAACTTCTCGTAGTCGGCTTCGGTCATGCCGCTCTCGCGCAGAAACTTCTTGTCGCCGCGGTACTTTTTGAAGTCGTCGAGTTGGAGCTCGGCCGCCTTCAGGCGGTTCTCGGGGTTATCGACCAGCGGCTTCTCGTCCTGGTTCTTGCCGCCGAGGCCGCCGGGGTTCCAGTCCTTCGTCGGATTCTTGGCCTGGGCGTCCTTCGCCATTTGTTCGAGCCGATCGCGCGCTTCCTTCGCCTTCTGCGGATCGTCGCCGTCCAAGTCTTTCAAATCCTTCTGGAGCTGCTCGCGCGCATCCTTGCCGAGGGCCTTGTCGAGCTTCTCCTCGGCCGCTTTCTTCTGCTCGGCATCCGGGCTGTTGAGGTTCTTCGCGTCTTTGCCGAGCTGCTCGAGTTCTTCCTTCGTCGGCTCCTTCGGCGCTTTCTTCGCGAGTTCCTCGACCTTCTTCTTGTCGGCCGCGGCCTTCGCGTCGGCCTTCTCTTTCATGTCTTTCTGCATCTGTTCGCGCGCGTCTTTGCCGATCGCATCGTCGAGCTTCTTCTCGGCGGCTCGCTTCTTCGCGGCATCGTCGCTGTTCAAATCCTTCGCGTCCTTCGCCAGTTGGTCGATCTGCTCCTTCGTCGGAGCCTTGCCCTTGGGCTGCTCGCCCTTTTTCGCGACCTCCTTCGCCATCTTGTCGAGGTTGTCGCGCTGCTCTTGGGCCGTCTTCGCGTCGCCGTCCTCCATCGCCTTCTGATCCTTTTGAAGCTGCTCGCGCGCGTCCTTCCCGATGCTCTTGTCGAGCTTCTCCTCGGCGGCTTTCTTTTTGCCGGCGTCGCCGCTGTTGAGGTCCTTCGCGTCCTCGGCGATCTCCTCGATCTCTTCCTTCGTCGGTTCCTTCGGCTTGGCCCCCGGTGACTTGTCGGCCTCGGCCTTCGCCGCTTGCTTGGCCGCGTCCTCGGCCTTCTTCTTCTCCGCGCCCGACTGGGCCGCGGCCTTCTCCTTCATCTCCTTCTGCATCCGCTCGCGCGCGTCTTTGCCGATGGCCTCATCGACCTTCTGCTCGGCTTCCTTCTTCTTGGTCGCATCGGGGCTGTTAAGGTCTCTGGCCTTTTTCGCCAGCTCGTCGAGGTCTTCTTTCGTCGGTTCCTTCGGCTTCTCCGGGGCGCCCTTCGGATTGCGCGCGACCTGATCGGCGTCCCCTTCGATCCGCTCGCGGTCTTTCTTCTCGCCGCCGTTCATCTCGCGCTGGAGCTGCTCGCGGTTCTCTTTTCCGACGGATTTGTCGAGCTTCTCTTCGGCCGCTTTCTTTTGCTCGGGGTTGTCGCTGCCGAGGTCTTTGGCGGTCTTCTTCAGCTCGTCGAGTTCCTCCTTCGTCGGCTCTTTGCCGCCCTGCTGCTTGGCCGCGTCTTCGAGTTTTTTCTCGTTCGCCGCTGCGCGATCCTTCATCTGCTGCTGGAGATTCTCGCGGTTCTCCTTGCCGACGGCCTTATCGAGCTTCTGCTCGGCGGCTTGCTTCTTGTCCGGATCGCCGCTGTTCAGAGCCTTGGCGTCCTTTGTCAATTGATCGATCTCGTCCTTGGTCGGCTTCCGCGACTTGTCGCCGGGTTGCGGAACAGGCTTCTCCGCACCCTTCGCGTTCTTGTCTAGCGCAGCGCCCGCGCCCTTCTCGGCGCCGGAATCTTCGCCCGGCTTCATCGTCTCCGGCGAAGGCGCGGGCTTCTCGTTGCCCGCGTCCATCGGCGGTTTGCCGCCCTTCTCCGGTTTGCTCGACCCCGCTTCCGGCGGCTTCTGACCCTTGCTCGAAGCCGGACGCTCCTCGGGCGGCATCGCATCATCGCCACCCGCGCCCGGCTTCGGTGCTTCCTTCTCTTCGCCCGGCTTCGATGCGCCGTCGCGCTTCGCTTTGCCCGCGTCGGGCTTGGCGTCCGACTTCTGCGGCTGCTCGTTCTTCCCCCCGCCGGCTTGACCGTCCTGCGGCTTCTCACCGGGCTTCGGTTCATCTTTCGGCGGCATCCCTCCGGACTTCTTCTCTTCGCCCGGTTTGTCCTCCGGCTTCGGCGCACTTTTCGGTGTGTTTCCCTCCGGTTGCGCCTCGGGGCGCGTCTCATCGCCCGGCTTCTGATTCGGTTCCGGCTTCATCTCCGAGGTTTCGGGCGGCTTCACGCGACCGGGTTCTTTGTTCTCCCCGGCCGCGTCCATCCCCTCGCCCGGCTTCGCCTCCGATTCCCCTTTCATCGGGGGCTGATCGACCATCTTCTTCTCGCCCGCCTTCGGCTGTTCTTGCCCCTCGGGCTTCTCTGCGTTCGGATTCGGCTTTGCGTCACCCGTCTGGGCGTTCTTCTCGTCGATCTTGTTTTGAAGCTCCTCCGCCCGCTTCTGCACTTCTGCGTCGTTCGGCTTATCCATCGGATTCATCGTCGGATCGGGGTTGCCCATGTCGGTGCCGCCCGGCTTCGGCTGCGCGTTCGGATCCTTTTCCCCCTGCTCGCCCTTCCGGTTCGGATCCTTCGGCGCTTCGCGCGGTTCGTTGTTCTGTTTGTCCTTCTCGCGCTGCTGGAATTGGTCGTCCTGCTTCCTGCGCTCTTGGGCCTGCTGATCCTGCTTCTTCGTTTCTTCGGGCTTCGCAGGCGGAGCGACGAGCGCCACGCGGTAACGCTTCGACTTGCCGAGGTCGTGCGGCAGCACCGTGCAGTTGTCCTTCGCTTCGAGCCAGAATTCGAGCACTTGCCCGGCCGTCAGCGCCACCGCCTTGCCCGCGTCGTCCTTCAACTGGTCGAGCTTCACCGAATCCCTGTATTCGACGCGCGTCGGGAAAGTGCCGTCCTTCTCGCGCTTGAAGCTCGCCGCGCCGAGGTACTTCTTCCCGGCAATCTTTGGCCCGCCTCTCAGACTGAATTGCAGCGTCGTGTTCTCGATGCCGAAGTCGTCGGTCACCAGCGCATCGATTTCGAGCGGCCCGTTCGTCGGCAGCGTGATCTCGTCCGTCGCGGGCTTCTCGATGGTGATGACCGGGGCGAAGTCGGGCAGAATTTCGATGGGATACGGGATGGAACTGCCGCTCGATTCGCCCGCCGTCGAGGCGAAGGCGATGCGATACTGCCCCGGTCGATCCAGTGTCTTCTCGAAGCGCAGGCTGTCGTTCTTCTCCCCGGCGAGCTTCGCTTCCACCGCGTCGCCGCGCGGTTCGATCATCATCGTCCCGGCTTTGACTTCGCGGTTCGTCTGAACTTGCAGCGTCACCTTCGTGCCGGGGTAGCCGCGGAGCTTCGGATCGGCATTGCCCGACGGGCCGATCCGCAGATACGCGGGGTACTCGTACTTGACGTCGTAGCCCTTGAGCATCGGCTTCGTGCGCACCGCGATGCGGTGTTCGGGTGTCTCGGCGTCCCCGGCCGTGATCGTGTACCAGAAGCCGTTCTGGATGGTGCCGCGTGTAAGGATCAACTCGAAGTCGCGGAGCGTGTCGGTCTTCGCGAAGGCGATCTCTTCCGTCTCCGTGGCGTCGGCATTGTA
Organism: Fimbriiglobus sp.; assembly: GCA_043774415.1. GTDB lineage: Bacteria > Planctomycetota > Planctomycetia > Gemmatales > Gemmataceae > JALHQU01. Next base: position 4,702 of record JAYVTJ010000497.1, read on the forward strand.
GCGTACCTTCAAGCGCACTTTGTCGGCGGCGTTCGCATCGGGAACTCGGCCGCCGAGTCGCACGGCGAAGCGGATTTGATCGCCGTCGGCGACGGTCGCATCCGGCTCGGTCGGGTCGATCACGTCGATGGTCGTGCGGGCCGCGATGACGGTCGAATGGAACGGGTTGAAGGCCCGCGTCAGCAGCGAGCCGAACTGCGTGCCTTTGAAGACGAGGAACATCACGGCGAGCGCCGCGACGAGCACGGCCGCCGAGACCCCGAGCCAAAGGAACTTCCGCGAGCGGATGGCCGAATCGACATCGGCGTCGCCGAAACCCGCGGCCGCGCGACTCGCGAGGGCCGACTTCACCGACCCGGCCATTTCCTGCTCTTGAAGATCGACCCAGTTGATGAGTTCGTTCTTCGACTGCGGCATCGTCGCTTCGACCTGCCGGGCGACGTAGCGCGGATTCACGACCCGCCTCAGCGGCCGGACGAGGGCGAAGTAGCTGAGGCCGAGGATGGCGGTGAGGAAACCGAGGAATTCGAGCTGCCGGACCCACGCGGGGAGGGCGAGCCACTTGTCGAGCAGCAGGGCGACGACGG
>JAYVTJ010000498.1:0-3337 GCA_043774415.1 Fimbriiglobus sp.
TTCGGAGAGGGGGCCGGGGGGGTGAGGTCTCGGTTGGAATTTCGAGCGGTTCGAATGCTGCCAGAAAGTTTTGCCGCACCCATTCATATGTCCACCGGAGGGAGCTGGGCGTGGAGAGATATTACGGTGGCAGACCCGGCTGCGCCCACGGGCAGAGCCGATACACCTCCGCCGCCAATTCGCGGGTGAAGCGCAGCGCTTCGGCTCGCGCCAGCGGGGCCGCGCTCTCGGTGCCCACCAGCACCACGAGCCGACCCGTCGGCTGCGCCGGCTTGCCCTCGAACGCATCGCCGAGCCAGTCGGGCCGAGTGAGGAAACCCGTTTCGGCCTGGGCCGCGCGCTCGTCGGAGTCGGTCCAGATGCGGTTCCCTTCCTGCGTCCAGTAGAGCACGAACTGCGTGTCGCGCTCGCCGCGGAGGAACTCGCGCGCCGTCGCCGGGATGACGCCGCACCCCGGCGGTTGCACGTCCTCCGTGCGCTTCGCCGTCACGCGGTACCCCTTGTTCCCCCAGCAGAGATCGGGGTGATGGTAGCCCTTCACCAACTTCGCGCTCGACCAGTAGATGACCCAGACGAAGACGCGCTGCCCGAGGTTGTTCTCGTAGCTGCGGTGCAGGATGCGATCCTGCACCGCAGCGCCGCGACCTCGTCCGGGATCGGCCGATCGACGCCGCGCCATCCGTCGAATTCCATCGGCAGCGAGTCGAGCGGCGCATCGTGCGCCACCGCGACCTCCCGCGATGTGCCGAAGAAGTAGCCGCCGATGCCTGCGAGCATCCCTGCGAGCAGGACGATGCCGACGAGGGATAATGGAATCTTCCCGAGCGGTGGGCGTGAGCCCTCCGTGGTTCCCGCCGACACGACCGAATGATTCCACGGAAGGCTCACGCCCACCGCTCGGGTCGGAAGATTCAACAATCGCGCGATCCCCACCACCGCGGCGGGCCCCACGAAAATCAGGGCGAATCCGAGGGCGTCGTGCCACTCGCCCAGGATGTACTTCCGACCGGCCGCATCCTGGATCGAACCGCTGAGGATCACGCGGAGCGCATTCACAAGCACCACGACCGGCACCGTCAGAAGCGTCAGCCCTGTTCCCCGGAACGGTCCGAACCTCTTCCAGTAGGCGACGAACGCCGCGAGCGCCGTGAGGGCCGTGAGCGACTGCACCCCGCTGCACGCCTCGGCGACGCCGAGGTCGCCGGCGCTTAGGTGCAGGATGAATCCGCTCCGCTCGACGGGCAGGCCGATGCGCGGAAGCGCGGCCGCGGCGATCGTCGTCGTCGCGTCTTGCAGAAGATTTTGAAGTGGGCCGAGGATGCGCGCGGGCAGCGGCAGCGCGAAGAAGACGAACAGGATCGGGAAGGCGAAATGCCGGGCGCGGCGCCAGCCCCCTTCGGCGAGGAGCAGCCCGATGGCGCCGAGCGCGAGGATCGACACATCGAGCCAGAGGAGGACGGTTCGCCCGCCGGCGGCCTGCGTTTGCAGGTAGGTTGCGAAGGGATAGAGCAGCGCTGCGAAACAAGCGAGCGGCAAAGCGAGCCAGACGAGCGGTCGGGAACTCGACGCACTCGCCCGGAGTGAGTACGCGGTGGATGCCGAGGCGATCAGAATGAGAAACCGGTCGGCATACTCGGGGCTCGTACCCCAGTATTGGACGAGCACCGCGACCAGCGCGACGGCACTGAGGAGCAGCCCGCCCCAGGCCGCGAGCAGCAGTCCGGAAGTTCGCGGCGGAGTGCTCACTTCTTCGGCTCGTCTTTCTTTTCGGGCACCTTTTTCGCCACTTCGACCAGCAGCGCTTTCGCCTCCGCGCGGTAGATGAACGCGCCGCGGGCGCCGACCGCTTCCGTCAGGATCTTCTGCGCTTCGGAGTATTTCTTCTTCTCGTTCAGCACGAGTGCGAGGTAGTAGGCCGTATCCAAGCCCACTTGACCCGTGCTTGCGGCCGTGCCGAGAGCTTTGTCGGCATCGTCCACGCGACCCGCTTTGAAGTAGCAGTAGCCGAGCACGGCGTACGCATCGGCGGCGCGGCTGTGCTGTTTCACGAGGCTCTCCGCAAGATCGACGCTGCGCTTCCGCTTCTTCTCGTCCGTCGATTCCGCGAGCGCGATCGCGAGGTTGCCGAGGGCGAAGGGATCGCCGGGGGCATCCTTGTGGAGTTGCTCGAAGGCGACCTCGGCCGCGGCGTAGTCCTTCTTGTGCCGGGCCATCAGGGCCGTCAGCGCCGCGGTTTCGCGGGCCTTCGGCTCGTGCTTCGCGGCCGCATCCAAGTAGAGTTGCGCGGCGTCCGGCTTGCCTTCGTCCAGCAGGAAACCGGCGTAGGCGCGGTGCGCCTTCGCGCTGGTCGCATGGGCGGACACGGCCTTCTTGTGCCACTCCTCGGCCTTGTCGCGATCGCCTTGGCCAGTCCACAGCTGCGCGATCTTCAACTCGGGCGGATCGGCCGTCGGGTCGTCTTCAAACACCTTGCGGAAGTCGGCGAAGGCCTCCTCCGGTTTGCCCGCGAGGAAGGTCGCCGCGGCGAGGCGCCCGCGCAGCGGAGCGTTTTTCGGGTCGTCGTTGAGCAGCCCCGTGAGCTGCTCCTTGAGGGACGCGACATCGCCGCGCTGTTCGAAGCAGGCGGCCAAACCCTGCCGGGCGTCGCGGACGAAGCGCTTGCGCTGCTGGGCGTCGAAGCGGGCATCGGCGGCGAACTGCAGTGCGGCCTGGCAGCTCAAGATCGAATCGGTGATGCGCCCCTCGTTGAACGCAAAGTTCGCATTGAGCAGGTAGCCGTCCGGATGCTTCGGGTCCTCCGCGGTGAAGCGCTCGAGCGTGATCCGCGCCTCCTTCCCCTTCTCCGCGAGCAGAAACCAGCCCGCGAGCACCACCCGCGGCGGTTGCATCTGCGGGTTCGCCGCGTGCGCTTTCTTCAACTGCTCGAGGGCGTCGTCGAACTTGCCGGTCTTGAAGGTCTCCAGCGCCCGATCGACATCGGGCATCGGCGCCGGCTTCTGCGCGAAGGCTGCGCCGAGCAGCGACAGTGTGGACAGTGTGGCCAGCAGACAGCGCGTCACGATTACTCCCGTTGCAGAATGGCGGTGGCATCGGCGGTATCGGCCCGCTCCTGCGCTGACTGCGGCAGCGCCCGCGCGGCTTCGAGCGCGGCGCGGGCTTCGCCCTTCCGCCCTTGCCGATGATAGGCGATCGCGAGGTGGGCGTGAACGCCGGGCGAGGACTTCACGAGCCGGCGGGCCTTTTCGAGGGCGCGGATCGCATCGTCGAGTTTGCCGTCGGCGAGGTAAACGGCCCCGAGCACCTGCCACTGCCACGCGGTCAGCGGGGCGGTCGCGGC
>JAYVTJ010000499.1:0-2054 GCA_043774415.1 Fimbriiglobus sp.
GACGCCACCTGCCGCTTTCCATCGAGATTCGCGATTCGCAGGTGGCGTCGCTCACGCTTCCGGCTCAGCTAGAAGATTTACGCCGCGGCCGCGCGCTCCGGGGCGAAGGCTCCGGATTCGATCACGCCGTCGCGCATGAAGACGATCCGCTCGGCGCTCCGCGCGACCGCCGGATCGTGCGTCACGAGCAGGATCGTCAGCCCCTCGTCGCGGTGGAGGCTCTTGAACATCTCCAGGATCTCCACGCTCGTCTTCGAGTCCAAATTCCCCGTCGGCTCGTCGGCGAGCAGCAGCGGCGGATCGTTGATGAGAGAGCGCGCGATGGCCACGCGCTGTTGCTGACCCCCGGACAACTGCGACGGATGGTGGTAGAGCCGCTCGCCGAGGCCGACTTTTTCCAGAAGGGCGCGGGCTTTCTTCGTGTTCGCCACCGCCGCATCCGCCTTGGCCTTCGCCTGCGACACCTTCTGCTCGGCCGACTTCACGAGTGCCCGCGACTGGTCGGCCTTGGCGACGAACATCCGGTCGTCGATCTGCGCCAGCACCGACCCCTCCTCGACCTGGGAGCCGTAGTTCACGGGCTTGCCGGCGGTGTCGGTGCCGAACGAGCGGATCAGCCCCGGAACCTGGGCGCCGACATCGACGACGTCTTCGGGTTCGAGGGTGCCGGTGCCGCTGATGGTGGCGAGCAGATCGCCGCGGCTGGCCGATTCGGTGCGGTAGGCGACTGCGGAAGCGCGCGATTGGCGGAGGATGAGGAACGCGGCCCCGCCGCCGACGACCGCGAGGATGACCAGGGCGATCAGGTACTTCCGCATCGGTGCGCCTCGGTGAGGGAGGGGATCGGATGAGGATACCACGGTGAGGGGCGAATCTGAGGAGACCCGCGGCGGACGCGTGTTCGCTCGTGCTTTCCGCAACCTTCACCGCGGCCGGCGACCGGACGTTCGGTCGCGAATCCCCAACGCGCCTCACACCCACTTCATGACGACGCCGAGGTAGTGGTCCTTGTCCTTCAGAAGCCCCTCGTAGGCTTCGCCGAGCCCCTCCGGCGCGATGGTGTGCGTGTTCAATCCCGCCAGACTGAGCCGGCCGGAGGCGAGGGCGCGGAGCAGCCAGTGCTGGGCCTTGTCGATGTCCCAGGCGCCGGCCAACCGCGTGTGGGCCGGTTCGAAGAGCATGTTGCCGTGGGCGCCCGTCACCTCGATGTAGCGACGGTGGAGGTCGTCGTAGAAGTTCACGTCGTTCGCCTTGCCGCGCGGGCTGCCGACGACCACGACCTGCCCGGCGTCGCAGGCCAAGCCCATCGCCGTCGGGATCGCGGCGGGCACCCCCGTCGCATCGATGACGACCTCGGCCCCCTTCGCGTTGAGGTACTTCGCGAGTTGCGCCTTGGCATCGCCGGCGGTCGGATCGATGACGTGATCGGCCCCGGCCTTCATCGCCGCGGCGCGGCGCATCGGCACGCCGTCGATCCCGACGACGGGGGACATGCCGGCCGCGATGGCGCAGCGCAGGGCGAACTGGCCGATGATCCCTTGGCCGAGCACGGCGCAACTGCGGCCGAGCGTGAGGCCGACGCGAATGCTGGCGCCGAAGCCGTAGCGGGCGATCACGGCGACCGAAGCCTTCTCGAAGCTGAGATCGTCGGGCATCTTCCAGACGCGACAGCGCTCGTGGCCGACGGTGAACAGTTCGGCCGAAGCGTGGTTGCCGGGGAAGCTGACGTGGTCGCCTTCTTGGAAGTTGCCGGGGAACTCCTTGCCGACCTTCAGCACGCGCCCGGCGGCGCTGTAGCCGCTGCGGAACGGGAACTTCCAATCGGGGAGGTTGGGGTCGAGCAGCCACTGGTGCGAGCCGGTGTACACGGCGAGTTCGGTGCCGGCGCTGATGCCGGAGTACTCGGCGGCGAGCAGGATCTGGTTCGGCCCCGGATCGGGGAGTGCGACCTCGCGGACGCCGACCTTGTACGGTTCGAGGATGACGGCTTGGCGGGCTTTGTTCATGGGGAGTCCATCCAATTCTCGAAACGCAGGCCGGGGACTTTCTCGAAG
>JAYVTJ010000500.1:0-2230 GCA_043774415.1 Fimbriiglobus sp.
CGCGGGTAGGACTCCCGACCCCGCGCACCCTCCCGAGAGCGCCGCCGTGCCGATCCGACTGGAACTGAAGCGCATCATCATCAACGAGATCGACGACGATCAGGTCATCGTGCTGAACGAGGTCGAGGGGGACCGCAGCCTGCCCATCGTGATCGGGCTGTTCGAAGCGTCGAGCATCGACCGCCGCGTGAAGGGCATCCCGACTCCGCGGCCGCTGACGCACGACCTCATCGTGAGCGCGATCGAACTGCTCGGCGGCGAACTCCGCGGCGTCCACATCAGCGAGCTGAAGAATCACACCTACTACGCCAAGCTCCTGATCCAGCAGGAGGGGCAGCGGGTCGAGATCGACTGCCGGCCGAGCGACGCGGTCGCAGTGGCGATCACGGCCCGCGTCCCGATCACCGTGGACTCGAGCGTCCTCGGCGATCCCTCAGACGGCTGACCGTGCCTTGTCACTTCCCGACTTTCGCGCCGAGTTGCTCGGCCGCCTGCTCGGCTTCCGCCTTCACCGTGGCTGATTTCGTCGAACCGGCCAAGCGGCTCAGTGCCGCGATCGACTTCGGACCGCCAATTTCGGTCAGCACATCAATGGCGCTTAGCACCGCGACGTCGACCTTGGAATCGAGCAGGTCGATCACCGGAGTTTCCGCCGGCTTGCCGATGGCGAGTAAGCACCGCGCGGCGTCCGGTCGGGATTCGCGCGTGAGCAGCTTCGAGGCGACGGCGGCGGCGACTTCCGGTTCGTGCGACTTCGCGGCGACCGTCAGCGCGGTCCGGCAATCGACGCTGTCTTTTCCGCCGAGAGCCGCGAGCAGCCATTTATCGGCCTCCGCCGGGGACCATTCGAGCAGGGCCTGCCCGGCCGCGATCCGAACGGCGATTTGCTCGTGTTTGAGGAGTCGATTCAGTTCGAGGATCGTCGCGGCCCGGTCGTCGCCGATCGACTTCTTGGCGGCATCCGGGGTACCGAGTTCCCTCAGCACTTCCGTCAGCTTCGCCGGTTCGTCGCCCGCGCCACGAATCTTCGCCGCCGGCGAAGTGGAATCGAGGCCGCTCTTGGCGCCGTCGGAGAAGGTCGTCCCAACGAAGGTGCGGGCCGGGGCCGAGGTCGCGAAGAGCGCGAGGACCACGGCGCCGGAGGCGGCGAACCGCAGCGGGCGGTGGCCGTTGTCGCCGGCCTTCTGAAACAGGCGATAGAGGCTCAGCGGGGGGACGAGGCAGAGGAGGCCGCGGGTCAGACTCTCCTCGCGACTCACGAGATACGCCCTCCAAGTGAGGCCGAAGAACAGCATCGCACCGCCGAGGAGCGCCACGAACGGCAGGCACTCGGGGTTGTAGAAGAGGCCGGCGAGCCAGAGGCCGAGCGCGGCGAGCGTGCCGAAGGCCCACGCCCCGAGGATGAGGCGGCGATCGACCGCCGGCTCCGGCGGCGGATTCATCCGCATCGAGAGCGCGGCGCTCAGTTCCGCCCCGACATCGACCGAGAACATCCCGGTCGGGTTGAGCATCACCATCCCGTGCGCATCGCGATTCGCCTGGCGGCGGGAGGCGATGGTCGGCTGCGCGGGACTCGGCGACGGCGTATCGGCGATGTTCGGGCGCGGGTGATTCGCCGACGAGAAGCCCGACCGCGCGTGGACGGGGACATCCGGCAGATCGAACGTGAGATCGCCGGTGTTGGAGGCGGCTCGATAGTCCGGTGCGGCGCCGACGGCCGTGGACGCCGACACGGCGACGGGTGCGAAATGTGGAACCGCAATCGTGCCGGGGTAGGGGGTGTGCGTATCGGCCATCACCTGGAGCGGCAGCGGCGCCTCGGTCGGATCGACGAGCGTATTGGGATCCTGCATCGACGCATCGGGGCGCGGAATCGTCAGCGGCCGGAGGCACTTCGGGCAGATCGTCCGCTGGCCGGCGCGGTCTTCGGGGGCGAGCAGGCGCTGATTGCAAGAAGGGCAGGGGTATGGAAACATCGAGCGTGCCTCGGAATGCGGCGGACCGGCGGTGGCCGAATCCTAGACCGCAAATCCGGACTTGCAAACGGAGCGGGAAGTTTCGGATGGCAGCGGTTCCCGCTTTCGCACCACAGCCGAATTGTCATTCCGGTTCCGATGGGAATGCACCCCTCCCCCACCGGAATGAGACGAGTCTCAGCGGAATCACATGGAATCATCGGAACCAATCACTCGCTCCGCAGGGCGGTCGGAGTCAGACCTCCCGGCAGATC
>JAYVTJ010000501.1:0-5004 GCA_043774415.1 Fimbriiglobus sp.
GGGTACGGGTGAGGTCTTCGGCGAATGCGCCGGGGCTGAACCAGTACGCCGCGGGGAGGGCGAGGCCGGTGCTGAGGAAGTGGCGTCGGGACGGGGACATGGGCTGCTCCGATTGAGACGGGAAGGAAAAGTTCACTGGCAAGCCAAGAGGGCCTCCCAACTTTCGACATCGAGCGCCGCTTCGGTGAGACGTTCGAGCCGAGACGGGTCGGTGATCGCCTGCAACTCGACCGAGACCGTGGGAGACGGACTTCCGAATCTTTTCCGGCCCACACGAAGAACGGCCGCCCGGAGACCTTGCGACAGCCCTTGCGACAGCCCTTTGCTCCTCCCCTCTTCGAGAGTGGCTTGATAGGTCGTTGATTCTTCCATCAGCATGTTCAACCTCCGGTACATTGCGGCAATGCGCAGCTTATCGTATCGCAGCCCGCAGCGAAAGTAGGAAGCTCCGACCAAGCATTCCGCCGTGGCCGCATCGGCTTCGGCGGTTTTTACGCGTCCCCGGAATCGATCCAGCGCCACCTGCAAATCGCAATTGGCCTCGTCGGTGAGGAGCGCAAGCGGCGTCAGTGCCAAACCCGCTTCGAGCCAATAGTCGATCGATCGCTCCCAGACTTTCTCCACGCGGTATCGGAACTCGGCGATCAAGTTGCCGTTGATACCCAGACGACGGTAAGAGCCCGTTTGGTCGCTCGTGAAAGCTTTGGGGCGGAGCAGCACCAATACCGTTTCCACCGGCAAATCATCCCTCTGATCGACCAGCGTATTGTACCGCATCAACTCCCTCGGGATAACCGAGCGCGGGTTCGCCTCGAGTTCGAGATGCAATAGGCACGGGCGCTCGCCGTCGATGCGAAACAGCTTGTCCGCTTGGACCGAAGTCGCCAAGTCCGTATCGAGCACGGTGCTCGGGCCCGGCGGAATCCCCGCGATGCGGGCGAAACCCGCGGCCCATTCCGACGGATTGAGATCGATGAGCGCATTCAGTGTCGCATCGAACGGTTTTGCCAAGTTCGCGTCCTCTGCGCACTCCCAATTTGACTCCGGAACGAAAAAGCCCGCCGGATCACCGACGGGCTTTTCGCTTCCCGGCGCACCGCTTATTTGAGGAACAGCATCTCGCGGTAGGTCGACAGCGGCCAGAGGTCGTCGGCAACCATCGTTTCGAGCTTGTCCACGACCGTGCGGAGTTCGACCATCTTCGGCAGCACGCCGTCGCGCATCTGCTTCGCGTGGGCGTAAACGTCGCCGTGCGCGTCGTGGCCGTGGGCCGTCTCCAGCGCGGCGAGCGCCGACTGGAAGGTCGTGATCGTCGCGGTAAGTTCCTTCAGATGCGCGAGCTGCGCGGCGTTGTCCACGCCGGCCGCCTTGGTCGCGTTCACCGCCAGTGCCACTTCCGCTTGGTAGCGCAGGCAGGCCGGGAAGACCATCGTCTTGGCGATCTGCTCCATCAGATTCGCTTCGATGTTGATCGTCTTGACGTAGCCTTCGCAGAAGATCGTGTAGCGCGCCTGCAGCTCGCGCTCCGTGAAGACCTTGTACTTGCCGAACAGTTCGACCGAGTCCTTCCGGATGATGACCGGGATCGAATCGACGGTGTTCTTGACGTTCGGCAGTCCGCGCTTCGAGGCCTCGGCGTGCCACTCTTCCGAATAGCCGTCGCCGTTGAAAATCACCATCTTCGAGTCTTTCAGGATGCCGGGCAGCAAGTCCTGGATCGCCTTGTTGAGCGTCTTCCCGGACTTGACCGAGGCTTCAAGTTCCGTGGCGATGAAGTCCATCGACTCGGCGACGATGGTGTTGAGCACCGTGTTCGGCCCGGCGATGCTGAACGAGCTGCCCAGAGCGCGGAACTCGAACTTGTTGCCGGTGAACGCGAACGGGCTCGTGCGATTGCGGTCCCCGGCATCGCGCGGCAGCTTCGGCAGCACGCTCACGCCGACTTCCATGAAGCCGCCCTGCTTCGTGCTCTTCAGCGCCCCGGCTTCGAGCTGCTCCATCACGTCCTGGAGCTGCTCGCCGAGGAAGATGCTCATGATGGCCGGCGGCGCTTCGTTGGCCCCGAGGCGGTGGTCGTTGCCCGCGCTGGCGACCGTGACGCGGAGGAGTTCGGGGTACTTGGCCACGGCCCGGATCACGGCGACGCAGAAGACGAGGAACTGGGCGTTGTCGTGCGGCGTGTCGCCGGGGTTGATGAGGTTCTCGCCCGAGTCGGTGCTCATGCTCCAGTTGTTGTGCTTGCCGCTGCCGTTGATCCCCGCGAAGGGCTTCTCGTGCAGCAGGCAGACGAGGTCGTACTTCTCCGCGGTCCGGCGGAGGATGTCCATCGTCAGTTGGTTGTGGTCGGTCGCGAGGTTGGCGTCCTCGTAAATCGGCGCGATCTCGTACTGGCTCGGGGCCACTTCGTTGTGGCGCGTCTTCACCGGCACGCCGAGCTTGAACATCTCCGCTTCGGCGTCCGACATGCACGCGATCACGCGCTCCGGGATCGTGCCGAAGTACTGGTCTTCGAGTTCTTGGCCCTTCGGCGGCTTGGCGCCGAACACAGTGCGACCGCAGGTGAGCAGGTCGGGCCGGGCATACACGAAGTTCTTGTCGATGAGGAAGTATTCCTGCTCGGGGCCGACGCTGGCGAAGACCTTCTTCGCATCGGTGTTGCCGAAGAGGCGCAGGATGCGGAGCGCCTGGATGGAAAGCGCTTCCATCGAGCGGAGCAGGGGCGTTTTCTTGTCGAGCGCTTCGCCCGTCCACGAGACGAACACGGTCGGGATGACCAGCGTCGCGCCGTTCGGGGATTCGCGGATGTAGGCGGGGCTGGTGGGATCCCAGCCGGTGTAGCCGCGGGCTTCGAAGGTGGCGCGGATACCGCCGCTCGGGAAGGAGCTGGCGTCCGGTTCGCCCTTCACGAGTTCCTTGCCGCTGAACTCGGAGATCGCCCGCCCGTTGCCCGAGGGGCTGAGGAACGAATCGTGCTTCTCGGCGGTGAGGCCGGTCATCGGCTGGAAGAGGTGCGTGAAGTGGGTGGCGCCGTGCTCGAGGGCCCAGTCTTTCATGGCGCTGGCGATGGAGTCGGCGACGCTCGAATCGAGGTTCACGCCGAGCTTGATCGTCTTCTGGAGCGCCTTGAACACCGGCTTCGGCAGGCGGGCTTTCTGTTCTTCCTCGTGGAAGACGTTCGCTCCGAACAGCTCTTTGAGATGCTCTTCGCGGAAGTCGAGGCGGTTGAGCGTGTGACGGGTCGAGGCGATGGCCGCGAGGGCCTGCTGCCGGACATTCGAGGTAGCCATCCGCGTGTGAACTCCCAGAAAATGAGGAAAACGAGGGATGCCCCGAACGAGAATCGCGCAGCCGAACCGGGGGCGGGAGAGCAGCGGACGCTGCCGCAGTCGGGCTGTTCCGGGAGAGGATACCGAGGTTATAAGGGGGGCGTTTGCTTCGGCAACCGTTTCGGCCTATTTCGCATGTGCAACGGCACGCATTCGGCGATACAATGCTCCCGGACGTATTTCCGATCTTGGAGCCTCAGCCGATGGATGCCGAGGATTTCAGAAACGCGTTGACGGAACTCACGGAGACGCGTCCCTTCCGCATTTTTACCATCGAGCTGTTGAACGGTCGTCGACTGGAAGTCGACCATGCTCGTGCAGTGACTTTTCGGGATGGCACGGCCGTCCTGCTGTTGCCGGGGGGAATACCCATCATCTTCGATCACCAATCGCTCAATTCCATCGTCGTCGCGCCGGCATCTGCGTCGGCCTAGCGGGGAGCACCAATCGTTTCTGGCGGTGGAACCGGTGTCTCGCCCGTTCGAGTTCCAAAACCGGCGGGACGCCGGTTCCCACCGTTCAGTGCCAGAATCCGTTGGAGCAACCGGCCTAGCATTTTCCACTTGGCAGCCCTGCGGCGCCCCGCTATCTCCCGGAGTCATCCCACGGGAGATCGCCATGCGCCGGATCGCGATACTGAACCAGAAGGGCGGCGTCGGGAAGACCACCACCACGGTGAACCTGTCGGCCGCACTCGCCAAAGCCGGGCGGCGCGTCTGCGTCCTCGATCTCGATCCGCAGGCCCACGCCACCACCCACCTCGGCCTCGATCCCGACGGCACGCTGCCGTCGCTCTACGATGTGCTCGTGAACGACCGGCCGCTCGCGGAGGTGCGCCGGGAAGCCGATGCCAATCTCTGGCTCTGCCCCGCCGATATCAACCTCGCCGCGGCCGAAGTCGAACTCGCCGGCGTCGTCGGCCGGGAAGTGATCCTCCGCGAATCGCTCGCGCGCGACACCGGCGATTTCGACTACATGCTCATGGATTGCGGCCCCTCGCTCGGCGTGCTCACGCTCAACGCCCTCGCCTGCGCGGACGAAGTCTTCATCCCGCTTCAGCCGCACTTTCTCGCCCTCCACGGTCTGAGCAAGCTGCTCGAAACGACGGCTCTCGTCAGCCGGCGGATCAACCCGCGCCTCAAGGTGACGGGCGTGGTGGTCTGCCTGTACGACTCGCAAACCAAACTATCGCACGAAGTGCTCGGCGACCTGCGCGGCTTCCTCGAAAAGTCGCGGGGGGCGAATGTGCCGTGGGCCGATGCCCGCGTATTTGAAACGAAGATCCGTCGGAACGTGAAGCTGGCCGAGTGCCCGAGTTACGGGCAGTCGATCTTCCGCTATGCGCCGCATTGCCCCGGTGCCAGCGACTATGCGGCGCTGGCGAACGAGGTGATCGGCGCGGCGATGGTGGAAGTTCCCGAACCGAAGCGGGCGGCGGAGATCGCGGAACCGGTGGCTTCTGCGGCGTGACTTCGGTCACTTCTTCGGCAGCAAATCCATCACGGCCGCACTCATCGTTCGCACACCCACCCGCAGCGACCCCTCCGGGTCGGGGAAGTACCCGTCCGTGTGCATCCCCGGCAGCGCCGTCGCACCGGGCTTCTGCGCCGCATCGTACTTGTCCGGCGGGATTGTGCCCAAGAAGTACATGAAGATCGGCACGCCCCCTTGCGAGAAG
>JAYVTJ010000502.1:0-3411 GCA_043774415.1 Fimbriiglobus sp.
GTACCCCGGCGTGCTCTGCCCGCACGGCCACTGGAACAACGGCCGGCTCTACGAGAACCCCGAAGCGAACGCGAAGAAGGAGATCGCCAGCGGCGCCGAGAAGACCATCGAAGGGGCGATGTACCCGCTGCAAGCGCGCTGCGCACAACTCGCCCGCATGGGCTGCGTCGTCTTCTTCTACGACATGATCGGCTACGCCGACAGCAAGGCGATCCCGCACATCTTGAAGTCGGGCGTGCCGAACCCGGACGGCTTCGCGGATGCGGAAGGTGAACTCCGGTTGCAGTCGCTGATGGGCTTGCAAACGTGGAACAGCATCCGCGCCCTCGACTTCCTCGAAACCCTCCCCGATGTGGACGCGAAGCGCATCGGCATCACCGGCGCCAGCGGCGGCGGCACGCAGACCTTCGTCCTCGCGGCCATCGACGACCGCGTGACGGCGGCCTTCCCCGCCGTGATGGTGAGCACGGCGATGCAGGGCGGCTGCATCTGTGAGAACTGCAGTTTGTTCCGCGTCGGCACTGGCAACATCGAACTCGCCGCCGTCTTCGCCCCCAAGCCGATGGCGATGAGCGGGGCCGACGACTGGACGAAGGAGATCGAAACGAAAGGCTATCCGGAACTCAAGCGGCTCTGGAAGCTCATGGGCAAAGAGGAGAACGTGCTGGCGAAGGCCTTCCCGCAGTTCCCCCACAACTACAACCAAGTCGCCCGCGAGATGATGTACGGCTGGTTCAACAAGCACCTGCTCGGCACCGAAGGGGCCGTCGCGGAACTGCCGTTCAAGCCGGTGCCGCCCGAGGAACTCCGCGTCTTCGATGCCAAGCATCCGCGGCCGAAGGACGAGCTGAAGGCGACTCCGCTGCGGGCGAAGCTCGCCGAAGCGAGCGATGCGCAGATCGCGAAGATGCTGCCGACAGACAAGGCGAGCGCGGCAAAGTACCAGGCGTTTTTGAAGGTGGCGCTGCGGGCGATGATCGCCGACGAACTGCCGGCGAAGTTGGCGCTGCGCAAGAAGCACGACAAGGTGAAAGGGGACGGGTTCACGATCGAGCGCGCGGTCTTCGGGCGCGAGGGGGAAGCCGACGCGGTTCCGATGGCCTTCCTGTACGGCGAGACGGACGGCGGACGGATCGTCGTCTGGGTCCATCCGAAGGGGGGGGCTTCGCTGTTCGACGGGGAGAAGCTCGCCCCGGCCGCCAAAGCGATCTTGAACGCCGGGTTTGGTATCCTCGCGCCCGACCTACTCGGCGTCGGCGACCTCGCGCCGGAGAAGCCGTTCGCAGTCTCGGAGATCTACGCCGGGTTCACGTACGGCTACAACCGCCCCCTCTTCGCCGAGCGCGTCCACGATGTGCTCACCGCCGTCGCCATGGCTCAGGGAGTCAATGCCAAGACGCCGCACCTCGTCGGCTGGGGCGAATTCGGGCCCATCGCGATCGTCGCCCGCGCTGCGGCTGGCGATGCGGTCGAGAAGCTCATCGCCGATGGGAACAACTTCAAGTTCGCCGATCTGAAATTGCCGACCGACCCGATGATGCTGCCGGGCGCGCTGAAGTACGGCGACCTCCCCGCGTTCCTCGCGCTCGGAGCCCCCGGTGCGGCGAACATTTACAACTGCACGGCGGATGGTCCGAAGGGTTCCGCCGAAGCAACCTACGCCGCACTCGGGAAGTCCGACTCTCTGACCGTGAGCAAGAAGTCGCTGCCCCCGGCCGAAGTCGCGGCGTGGCTGAAGGGGGTGTGTAGGGCTTCACGCCTCCTTCACATTCCGGTCGGTGCGGCGCGGTAAAATACTCCTACCATGATCTCGGCCCCATCCAGTTCCCGGCGTCCTGCGCCCCTCGCGCGCCTCGTCAACCGCATCCGGCGATCGCCGCGCTGGATGCGGCTCGTGGCCGGCGTCGCCGTTCTGCTCGCCCTCAGCGCCGGGGGCTATTATCTGCTTCACCTGCGACCGCAACAGAAGAATCAGCAGCAGATCGCGGGGCTGTGGGCCAAGTTCGACGAAGCCGCGAGGTCGGGGGCCGATGCCGAGCTGGAACCGACCCTCGAAGAGATCCTCCGCGCGAAGCCGGATGATGCCCTCGCGGCGCAGCGTCTCGAAGCCCTCCGCACCGGTTCCGCCGATGCGTCCGATCCCGCGATGCCGCTGCTGACATTGCCGAAGCACTTGCAGGCCGGGCGCTGGCCCGAGGCCGAGCGCGAGGCAAACAAGCGATTGGCCCACCAGCCGAAAGACTGGCTCGCGCGCTGCACGACCGCGAAGGCCGCGCTGATCCGCGGCGACCGCACCGGCGCCGCTCGCGAACTCGCTGCGCTGCCCGACCCGATGGATGGCGCCGCTCGCATCACCCCGGCATCGCTGCTCTTCGCCTTCGAACTGTACCGCGAACTCGACCGCGATCCCGCCGGATTGCGGGCGTTCGTCCGCGGCGTCCTCGTCGATACGATCCGCGCTTCGTCCGCGGAGGCGTACCCCACATCGGTGAAGTTGCAGCTCGTCGAGTGCTACCTCGAAGGCTTCGAGCCGAAGGCCGAGCGCCAGCCGAGCGGGTTGAGTCTCGCGGTGCTCGCCGTCGGCCGGCTCGTCGATCTCGGTCTCGATGATCCCGCTGTCGGCGCCGATTCCCTCCGCAAGCTCGGCCTCCTCGGCAACCGCCTGCTGCCCGCGTTCGCGTTGCTGCGCCGCGAAGGGCAGATCACGGCCGAGCAGTATCCGACGATCCTGCGCGAGGGCGAAGCGAGGACGGTGCGGGCGTGGCAGGCGCTGCTCGATCGCGATTCGAAAGCGGCGCCGGCGTATCACGGCCTCGCGCTCGCCGCGCTGCGCGCCGGCGCTGCGACCCGCGCCGGGGAGATCGTCGGCCGGGGGATCGGCGCCTGCGGGGACGACCCGCAGTTGCTCGCGCTGCTGACGCTCCTGCTCCGCGCCGACGACCGGGCGCTGCCCGCTCTCGGCCTGCTCATCGAGGCCGCGGAAAAAGATCCGAAGAACGTCGCACTCTGGGTGCTGACGGCGGAAGCGGCCGAAGCCGCGGGCCGGCGCGATGTGGCGCTCGAAGCCTGCGCGAAGGCCCGGTCCATCGACCCGAAGAACGCGTGGATCATCCGGACGGAAGCGCGGCTGCACATCGAAGCCGGCGGGCCGCACGTCCACACCGGCATCCAGTCGCTCGCCGCGCTCGGCGAGCGACTCCCCCGCGATCCCGCCGCCGCGCGGCTCTACGTCCGCGGGTTGAACGAAGCGGGCCTCGGCACACTAATCGAGAGCTTCTTGGGCAAGTGCGAAGCTGAGAGTTTGAAGAGCGCATCGCCGGCGCCGATCGCACAAGCCCTGCGGGGTATCACCGATAGCCGCTTCGACACCGCGCTGTCGGATCTGGCGGGGGCGAAGGCCAAGGCGATGCT
>JAYVTJ010000503.1:0-2048 GCA_043774415.1 Fimbriiglobus sp.
CCGGACGGCCCGCTCCTCTGGAGCGAGATCGACGCCGTGAAGCACGACCTCTTCGCCCCCGTGCTCGTGGCGGGCCTGCTCCCGATCGGCGAGGTCAAACCGGGCGCCAAATGGACGGCGACCACCGGCGCCATCGCCGAACTCACCGACCTCGACACCATCGACGAAGGCGGCTTCGCCATCGAGTTCGTCTCCGTGGTCACGCTGAACAACCGCAAGCTCGCGAAGCTCGCCCTCACGGGCACCGTCCGCGGCACGGGCGAAGACGGCCCGACGCGCCAGAAGATCGACGGCACCGCCTACTTCGACCTGGAAGCGGCACGGCTGACCTACTTGAAGGTCAACGGCGTCCACGAGATGCTCGGAACCGACGGCAAAGCCATCGGCCGGATCGACGGCACCTTTACGATGACGCGCTCCGCCAGCACGCAGTTCGACGACATCTCCGAAGCGAAACTCGCAGGGAAAGACGTGAAGCCGACCGAGGACAACTCGCTGCTGCTGTACGACAACGCCGACCTCGGGCTGAAGTTCCTCTATCCGCGACGCTGGCGCGTCGGCGTGCTGCAAGGGCGCCAATTGACGCTCGAAGAGCCGCGCGGCGGCGGCATCCTGCTGACCGTCGAGGCGACGAACCGACTGCCGACTGTGGAGAAATACCAGGACGAGGTGAAGGCGTTCCTCGCGAAGCAGCAGGCGAAGATCGCCCCGATGGCGGCGCCGGCGCGCACGGCCGAGAAGCCGACGCGCATCGACCGTTTCGCCATCGACGCGGAACTGAAGACGGGCAAAGCCCGCTTGGAATACGCCATCGCCAGCGGGCCGAACGGCGGCGTGATGCTCGCCGCGCGCTTGCCCGCCGAGGAAGCCGCGGAGTTGAAAGGGGATCTGGAACGGATTCTGAAGCAGCTCGAAGTGACGAAAGCCATCGGCGAGAAGTGAAGCCCGTACACCGACAAGATTTTTACCGCAGAGGAAGAAGAGGACGCGGAGAAAGAGAATGGGGACCGAGAAGATAGCCCGATTTCGATCTTCTTGCTTCTCCGCGTCCTCTTCTTCCTCTGCGGTAAAAGTTTCTTACTTTGAACGCTATGAACATTCTCCCCCGCGAAGCCGTGTCCGTCGTCATCCCCGTGCGGAACGGCGCCGGTACCATCGACGGCCTCATTTCCAACTGGACGCAATCTCTCAACGCCATCGGGCGGCCGTGGGAACTGCTCATCGTCGATGACGGCAGCACCGACGGCACCTTCGCGAAGGCCGAGGCCACGGCGGCGAAGGTCCGGAACATCCGCGCGCTGAAGCTCGACGCCCCGACCGGCTTCGGCGCTTGCCTGCGGCTGGCACTTCCCGAAGCCCAGCATCCGCTGGTGGCGACGAGCGCCGCCGACTACCCGTACACCCCCGCCGATCTGGCGAAGCTGCTGACGCGGATGGATCTCGAAACCGAGTTCCCCGATCCCGCGACCGAGACCTTCGCGATGCGCAAGCCGGACATCGTCGGCGGCTGCCGCACGGGCGTCGCGGTGCCGGCGTTCTGGAAGAACCTTGGCCGGCTCTACCGGGGCTTCTGCCGCCTCTTCCTCGGCCTGCCGCTCGACCCGCTCCCGGGCTGGTACGGCCTCGGCGACCACCTCCGGAGCTGGTTCGTCTGGATCGTCTACGGCGTGCCGCTCGAAGATCCGACGTCCGCGTTCAAGGTCTATCGCGCGGACTTCCTCCGGCGCTTCCCGATCCAGTCCGACGGCGACTTCGTGCAGATCGAACTCGTCGCCAAGTCCACTTTCCTCACCTGCATACTGGATGAAATGCCACTCTCGCCGAAGGGTGCGGCGATCCCGCACGCGACGTGGACCCGTGGCGACCGGAAGAGGGTCTTCGGCAACCCGCAGTTCCGAAATCCGGAGCCCAAAGTCGAACTGGCGCCTGCTACGACCTGAGAAGAATTTCACCGCAGAGAAAGAAGCGGACGCGGAGAAGCACGATGAGTTTCATATCTCCCGTGGGTAGAGCACCGAGAGTTTCCCACGCAACTCTATTCCTGCTTC
>JAYVTJ010000504.1:0-2155 GCA_043774415.1 Fimbriiglobus sp.
CTTCGTTCTTCAGCAGGCGGTTCTCGTAGCCGATGAGCCGGTAGGCGTTCACCTTGGCCGGGTTGAAGTGGACCTGCAGCTTCACGTCCTTCGCGACGCAGACGAGGGCGGCGCCCTGTTCGACGAAGACCTTGTGCGCCTCGGCTTCGCTGTCGATGTAGGCGTAGTGGCCGTTGCCGTGATTCGCGAGCTTTTCGAGGGTCTGGTTTTTCAGGTTCCCCATGCCGTAGCCGAGGACGGTGAGGAAGACGTTGCTCTTGCGCTGCTCTTCGATGAGCCGCACGAGTTCGCCTTCGCTCGTGATGCCGACGTTGAAGTCGCCGTCGGTGCAGAGGATGACACGGTTGGCGCCGGTCTCCGAGAAATTGGCGCGGGCTTGGTCGTAGGCGAGCTTGATGCCGCTGCCGCCGTTCGTGCTGCCGTGCGCATTCAGGGCGTTCACCACGGCGCGGATGCGGGCTTTCTGATCGCCGCGCGTCGCCGGGAGCTTCACCGAGGTATCCCCGGCGTAGGTTACGATGCTCACGGTGTCTTTGGGAGTCAGTTGATCGATAAGCAGATTCAGCGACTTCTGCACGAGGGGCAAACGCGTCGGACTTTCCATCGAACCGGACACATCGACGAGAAAGACGAGGTTCCGCGCGGGCATTTTTTCGGGGTCGATGCTCTTGGCTTTCAGGCCGATGCGGGCGAGGTGGTGCTTCGGGTTCCACGGGCACGGGGCGATGTCGAGTCCGAATGCGACGGGATCATCGCTGGCCGGGGCGGGGTAGGCGTACGGGAAGTAGTTGAGCATCTCCGCGAGGAGGACGGCGTCCTTCGGCGGCAGCGCGCCCGAACCGAGCATCCGGCGGACATTGCTGTACGACGCGGTGTTCACATCCGTGGAGAAGGTCGTCACGGGGGCATCGGCGGCGGACTGGTAAGCATTGTCGTGGAAGTGGGCGTACTGCTCCTGCTGGAGTTTGTCATAGTCCGGTTTGATGTATCCGGCGGCGATGTCGCCTGCTGCGGCTTCGTTGCGCGTCGTGGAATCGATGCTCGACTCGACAGTGGAGTCGAGGCCCGACGTGTCTTTGATGAGTCCAGATCTTTCGCCGGATGGCCGGGTGGCGCCGGTACTCGAGAGTTTCACACTGGTGGCGGAGCTTCCGCCGCATCCCACAAGGGCCAGCGAAAGCAGCAGAAACGGGATGGCGAGTGCGCAGCGGCGCAGGGACTGACGCGCAGTCATAGGAGGATCCTCGGAGACGGGGACGGAGACGACGGGAACCGGTGACTTGGCAGAGGTAGGAGCCGGCGCGGCGGGGAATATTCCCGAAGCGACGCGCCGACCACCTCCGCTGTGTGTGACGCAGGCAGCGCGATCGAGTTCCACAAACCGCGCGCGGCGGCGCACGTCGTTGCCCCCGACCGCGCGGCGGCGTAACGTAACAGGACATCTTCTGCGGTATCCAATCGTCCGGGGTCCGAGCATGCCCATCGACGTGATCTGTCCGAAGTGCCAGTCGCGGCTCCGCGCGCCGGACGAAGTCGTCGGCAAGAACGTCCGCTGCAAGAAGTGCCAGGAGCGGTTCAAGGTCCCGAACCCCGGCGCGGCCGTGGACAGCGTCGGCGACACGCAGATGCTCAGCGTCGTCGAGATGCCGATCCAACTTCCGAAGGTCGTGCCGGCCGCCCCCGCCCCGGCCGCGCCGATGATGCTCGACGACAGCGCGTTCGACGATCCGATCCCCGCTCCCGTGAAGGCCGCCGCGCCGAAGCCGGTCGCCGCCGCGCTCCCGGCGCCCGCCGATCCCTTCTCCTTCGGCGGTGCCCCGGCCGACGACGACGACGAGGAAGATCGACCCAAGAAGAAAAAGAAGCGCGACGAGGATGATGACGAGGAGGAGGAACGCCCCAAGAAAAAGAAGAAGCGCGCCGAGGACGATGAGGAGGAAGAAGAAGTCGAGCGCCCCCGGAAGAAGAAGGAACAACCGCTGATCGGCGGGGAGCCGACGTTCGCGATGCCGGGTGCCGCGGAAGATCCGGTGCCGATCTTCGTGCCGCCGCCGGCCCATGTCGGGCAGTTCACTTTCGAAGAGCCGACACCGGCGAAGGGTAAGAAGAAGCGCGACGACGATGAGGAGGAAGACGACGAACCGCGCCCGAAGAA
>JAYVTJ010000505.1:0-2341 GCA_043774415.1 Fimbriiglobus sp.
GCGTAGCGCGCCTTCGCGGAGTAGCTGTCCGCATCGATCTTCAGTTGCACGGGGTTGCCGCAGGTGCGGTTCTCGTCGGTCCCGCCGCCCGAGAGGTACTTCGTGAGTTCCTGCACGACCGGGGCAAACGAAGCGCTCCCCGGCTTCTCGGAGGGCCAGTCGTTCCACGCTTCCCCGGCCGTGGTGAACATCACGCTCACGCGGCCGCGGCCGTACGTGCGGGCCATGTAGAGCGAGTCGCCGAACTTCATGGCATCGCGGAGCCGGACGAACTCGGCCTTGAGATCGGCCACCTTCGGGCTGCTCCAGAACTCGCGGAGCAGCGCTTCGTCGGCGTCCCCTTCGGATGTTTGATCGACGATGATTCGGTCGAAGAGTCCCGCGAGATCGGAAAGATCGCCCGCGGAACCGGCCAGGGGTTTGATTTTGGATCCGAGGTCGGTCAGGACTTTGCGGAACTTTGCGAAATCGGCGTCCTCGGCGAACTCGAGCAGTTTGGTCGCGGCGGCGACGGACGCAAGTTCGTAATCGCCCCGAGGCTTATCGTTCGGCATGCAGTAGAGTTCCGAGATCGACTTGTCCTGCCGCCACTTGCCGATGCTCGGAATCGTCCAGTAGCGTTTGATCGTGACGAAGCGATAGAACTTTTCGAGCGCCTCCGCCTCCTTCGGATCGAACAGACCGGCCTTGTTGATGTAGATCCCTTCGAGCGCCGGATGGAATCGCATCGCCGGGTCGCGGAGCAGGATCTTCTTCTGGAAGATGCTGAACTTCTTCTCTTCGATCTTCTCGGGCGTCAATTCCAGACTCTCCTTGAAGAGGGGCACCGGGAAGATGCCGGCGCCGTCGCGGTAAAGCTCTTTGTTGTAGTCCGCCGCCTTCACATTGGGCCCGAGGAAGAAGCCGACGCCGCCGCCGTCCTTCGCGTACTTCTCGAGGGCTTCGCGGCCTGGCTTCGCGAAGTTCGGCACGTTCAGCAGCAGGATGAACGAGTACTGGTCGAGGTTGCCTTTCTCCAAGTCGCCGGCGACACCGGGCGTCCAGAGGTAGCCGGCGCCGTTGGCTTGGAAGTGCCCCTTCAAATAGATGCTGTCGCCGGTGCGCTTATCGCGCTCCGTCGGCTGGCCGTCGATCACGAGCACCGGCAGCTTCTTGCGGACTTCGACGACGGTGTGCCGGGAGTTGTCGATGCTCAGGCCGCCCGGCTCGGCCGTCTCCATCACGGCGCTGACGATCTGGAACCGCTTGAAAGGGTTGTCGGCGTTGAAGTCTTTGTCGGTATCGAAAGTGAGGTCGAACTTCTTCGTGATGATCTGCCCCGGCGGCAGGCTCGCGATGGTTTCGGACTTCCCCTTGTTCTCGTCGCCGTTGACGCGGATCGAGAAGCGCACATCCTTCAGTTCGCTCGTGCCGAAGTTCTGCACCCGCAGGGTGAACTCGACCGGTTCGTACTGAGCGACCACGGTCTTCGACGGTGCGAAATCGACGACGGCGATGTTGTCGTTGAACAGCGGGACGCGCTTCTCGGGCTTGCGGTACGGGTAGGCCGTATCGATGAAGTGGACCTTTACCTTGGCTTTGTTCAGTTCGTCTACGATCTGCTTGATGGCCGGTCCGTTCTCGGCCCAGTCGTTGGCGCGGTTGTCGCTCATCACATGGAGCACGCGGGCCGTATCGGTGCCGCCGGTTTTGAGGATTTGATCCTTCGCGGCCCGGAGCGCGACGGCGAGTTCCGTCCGCACCGTCGTCGGGGCGAAACCGGTCATGTGCGATTTGATCTCGTCGATGCTGCCGCCGTTGAGCCGGGCGAAGTTCCGCGGGCTCCCCGATTCGGACATGTACATCACTTCCAGGCTCTGCGGCGTCGTCGCCTGCGCGGCCGTCGGCGCAATCTGTTCGGCGAGCACGCGCTTGGCCTGCTCGAACGGATCGGTTAGGACGCCGTCGTCGGCCTTGTAGCCGTCGGCCATGCTCGGGCTGTCGTCGATCAGCACGAGGTGGTGCGTGCTGCGGGCCTCCTGGCCGGAGAGGTCGAAGCCGAGGAAGCGGGCGAGCAGGAAGCCGATGAGGATCATGAGCAGGATGCGCAGGAGCAGCAGGATGATCTGCTCGATGATCATCTTGCGCTTCATGCGCTTCTGGGCTTTGAGGATGAACTCCATAGCCGCGAACCGGACGCGCTTGAAGCGCATGCGGTTGATGAGGTGGATGATGATCGGCGCGGACACCAGCAGCAGCCCGGCCAGCAGCGTCCAGGGCTGCAGGTACGAGGCCGGGTCGAACAGGTTGCGGATCAGGTCGAAGATCATCGCGGTGGCTTCTCGGTTGAAGTAATAACCCG
>JAYVTJ010000506.1:0-1632 GCA_043774415.1 Fimbriiglobus sp.
CCAGCCCCTTGAACCGCATGATGCTGGGCTTGGCGTTGCCCTTCGCCTTGTCCTTGATGATCTGGTCGCGGTGCACTTCGTCCAGCGCCCAGTAAGTCTCCTTGCCAATGTCCACCCGGTACAGCGGCGGCTGGGCGATGAAGATGTGCCCCTTGCGGACCAGCTCGGGCATGTGCCGGAAGAAGAAGTCGAGCAGCAGCGTGCAGATGTGGTAGCCGTCGGCATCGGCGTCCATGAGCAGGATAATCTTGCCGTAGCGCAGCCCGGCGTAGTTGAACCGATCCCCGGCGCCGGTGCCGATCGCGTTCGTGAGGTCGGCGAGTTCCGCATTCTTCAGCACTTCGAGCGTGGTCAGGTCTTCGCCGTTGAGGATCTTGCCCCGGAGCGGCAGCACGGCCTGCGTCGCGTTGTTGCGGCCCTGCTTCGCGGACCCGCCGGCGGAGTCCCCTTCGACGATGAAGAGTTCCGTGTGGCCGAGGTCGGCCGATTTGCAATCGGCGAGCTTGCCGGGCAGGCTCAGTCGCCGAGTGTTGCTCACCGACTTGCGGGTGATCTCGATGGCCGCGCGGGACGCCTCACGCGCCTTCGCCGCGAGTACGATCCGGCCGACGATGGAATCGGCGGCCGTGCCGTTGGAATTGAGCCAGGTTTCGAGCGCGGTCCGTACGAAGTTGTCGACCTTCGCCTCCGTCTCGCCGTTGTTGAGGCGCTGCTTCGTCTGGCCTTCGAATTCCGGGTTCTGTACGAATACGGAAAGGATCGCCACGACTCCTTCGCGGATGTCGTCGGCCGTGATTTTCAGCCCCTTCACCTTCACATCGTGCGTTTCGATGTAGTTGTTGACGGCTTTGCGAAGGGCCGATTTCAGGCCGTTCTCGTGCGTCCCACCGTTGGGCGTCCGGATGCCGTTGACGTATGACCGGAGCGTTTCGTCGGTCGATTGAGTCCACTGGAGCGCCACTTCCATGCGGTCTTCGGCGTCGCGTTTGGCATGGAACGCCGCTTCCGTCACCGGAGCTTTTTGATCGTCCTTGACGATCTTCGCGAGGAAGTCCGGGATGCCGCCGGGGTGCGAGAGATCGACCGATTCGCCGGTGATTTCGTTCTTGAACGTGATGTTCAAGCCGGCGTGGATGTACGAGATATCTTCGAGCCGGTGATGGATCGTATCGGCGTCGAACCGCGTCGTTTTGAAGATCGAATCGTCCGGGTGGAACGTGATGATCGTCCCGTGGCCGCGGAATGGGCCGACCTTCTCGAGCTTCGTCTGGGGGATGCCCTTCGAGAAGGTCATCTGGTACTCGAAGCCGTCGCGGCGCACATTCGCGATGAGCTTCTTCGACAGCGCGTTGACCACCGACGCCCCGACGCCGTGGAGGCCGCCGGAGTAGAAGTAGTTGCTGTCCTTGTTGTTGAACTTGCCCCCGGCGTGCAGCTTCGTGAGCACCAGTTCCAAGCCGGAGATTTTGTACTTTGGATGGGTATCGACGGGGATGCCCCGGCCGTTGTCCTGCACGGTGATCGCGTCGCCCGACTTGTGCAGGACCACGAGGATGTGGTCGGCGTAGCCGTTGAGATATTCGTCGATGGAGTGGTCGACGATCTCCCAGACGAGGTGGTGCAGGCCCTTGG
>JAYVTJ010000507.1:0-3233 GCA_043774415.1 Fimbriiglobus sp.
GGACGCAGACGGTGAGCGCCGGGATGAGCCAGACGAAATAGTACGAGAAAGCGTAGGGCGTGCCGATGGTCATGAGCACGAGCAGCAGCGAGAACTCGACGGCATCGGTGGCCCGCGTCCGCTTCGCCCGCGGCGGCAGGACGAGCACGAACCCCAACCCGAGCAGGCCGGCGCAGCCCATCAGCGCGAGGCTGGCGCGCTTGTAGTCGAGTTCGAGCAGGTTCACGTATTGCGGTGCGATGTTCGCGTCGAAGGCGTCCGCTTCCGCATTCGCGGGGCGCAGCAGCCGGTGGCCGACGCCGAAGAGCGATTGATTGCGCCAGCTCACGCTCTGCTCGGGGCGCTGCCCGACGCCGTTCTCCCCCTGGCGGAAGAGCATGCCGTCGGCCCACGTTTTCAGTTCGCCGAGGTTGCGCTCGAAGCCGCGTACCGGTGCCGGCACGATGACCAGCAGCGCGGCCGTGATGGCGATCATCGCGGCCGCCGCTTTCCACTCGCGCCGCCAAAGCAAATAAACGAGCACCACGGCCGGGAACGCTTTCAGCGCCGTCGCCAGCGCGAAGAGCGCGCCGGCCGACGCCCCCTTCCCTTTGCACAGCAGAATCAACCCGCCGAGGACGCAACACATCAGCCCGAGGTTCGGCTGACCGAGGGTAAACATATCGGCGACGAAGAAGAGGCAAACCGCGACCGGGACGACTCGTAGCCAGAGGGAAACGACCGGCCCCCCCGCGACGAGCCTCACGCAGAGTTCGACGGCGACGAACAAGCTGACGGCGTTGAGGAGCACCAGTGCGACGACCATGCCCGTCGGCCCGAGTAGGCTGAGGATGCCGAGCGCGAACCCGGCGAACGGCGGATACATGAACGGGAAGACGGAGCCGTCGGTCGGGTAGAGCGGCTCGCCGTTCACGAACTTCTGCCCCGTGGCGTACCAGAGGGGGTAGTCCTTGTTCGATGCGCCTTCGAATCGGTTGACGAGCGGCGTGAGCGCCATCGCCGCGACGACGAGCGCGAGCAGCGCCAGTTGCACCGGTCGCGACGGGGGATTGAATTTCGGAATCGACGCCATCCGCTGTTGAACCCCTCCGTAGCGGAAGTCGCCAGACCACCGACCTTGCAACACCGGAAGTCCGGTGACTTCCGCTACGAAGATCACTTCGCGGAGGGAAACCCGCCGATGCCGAGCGGGCCGACCGCGTCCGTCGGCTGCGACGTCAGCACGGGACTCGTCCGCGCCCGCGGTTCCCCCGCACTCCGCTCGGGCGTCTCCCGGTTCCAGACGCGATCCGACTGGGCGCGGGTGTACCCTTCGCAGAAGAGCTTCGTCATCTTCACCGGATCGAAATGGACCGGCGAATAGAGCGGGCTGAACTCCTTCGGAATCGCGGCCACCTTCAGATCCATCCCGCGGCGGACGCACTGCGAGTGGATCCGGGCCAGATCGGCCCGCTGGAGCGAGGCCATGTGGGACTCGATCGTCCGGAGCGCGATGCCGCTCAGGGTCGGTTTGGTCCCCGCTTCGTCGTTGTACAATTTTCCGGCGACCACGGCGTAGACCCTGGCACCGGCGAGCATCCGGAAGCCCGCCTTGCCGTCCTCCGCGTCGCCGGGCCAGTCGCTCGGCGGATAGAAAAAGAGGTTCCGCGTCACGAACCCGTCGGCGTGCATTTCCTCGTAGCATTTGCCGTCGATGGTCACCGGGATCCGCACCGGCGCGAACAGGAGGGGGATCGAGCACGACGCGACGACGATGTCCTCGAAGAGCTTGCGCGATTCCGGCGTCCCCCGCGCGGCGATCGCGCCCATGTCCCACGGCACGAACGTTTCCGTGTCCAAGTTCGTCGTGCCGATGTAGAGCCGGCGGCCCTTCGCATGCGCCGCAGCGACCTTCTCGAAGTAGCCGGGGCTGTCGAGCACGCGCCGCAAATTGGCGCGGAAGCGGTCGGAGGTGGCGAGCGATTCGGCGCCGAGGCCGAAGGGGTGAGGGAAGCGACGCCTCACCCAGAGATCGCCACGGAGGAGATTCGTCTGCGAGAGTTCGGTGTAGAGCCGGCGGATTTCGGGGAGATACTCGGGCCCCGCGAAGAGCGCCCCCGCCAAAAGCGATCCGGCGCTGACCCCGGTGATGACGGAGAACTCGGGCATCGAGCCCGCATCGCTCCAGCCGCAGACAACGCCTGCCTGATAGGCGCCGTACGAGCCGCCGCCACTCAGAAGGAGAATGTCGTGCTTCGCCCCCGGCGATTTCGAAGCGACCGCTCCAATACCCGCGGGGGCGACAACAATCCCGGTGGGCATGCTCGAAAGATCGCGCGGATCGACGCCTTCCGGCAGCGGAATCGGCCGAGGGGCGGAGCAGCCGACGAGGAGCACTCCGAGCGCGAGTGCGAGCCAGCACCGCAACATTACATCCATCGCTCGATCCTTCGGGGGTCCGTCGCGCACGCCGCCCCCTCCGGCGCAGTCGGCTCCATCATCACTGTCGGCGTATCGCGTCCGCTCCGTGAAGAATTGTGCGAAACCGGGTCCATCGACTTCAGTTCTCCGTCATCTGCTCAAAACCCTCCCGGATCACTTCGCTCAGCCGCGGCGCTTCGCGCCCGAACTTTTCGGCGAACTCCTCGGCCGTCGGCACCAGGCGGACTTTCATCTTGGATTCGTGGTGCAGGGCGATGTCCGCGAACTTGTGATCGAGGAACGGATTTTTGAAGCGCTCCAGCGTCTGCTCCGCGAAGCGGTGGGCTCCGTCGACTCGGCTCTCCAGCGTCGGCACGATCTCTTCGTTCAACAGGCGCTGGAGCCACGCCCCGAGTTCCGGATCGTTCACCGCGTCGCGGACGATAGCGAAACCGCGCGGCTTCGCCCGGATGAGCAGCGCCGTGTGCGCCGCATTCAGGATGCGCACCTTCCGGAGGAAGTAGGGCTCCACATCGGCGGTGCGGGTGATCGCGGGATGTTGCAGTTTGAATTGTGACGCGGGGTGATCTTCGAGCGCCCAGAAGGCGAACGGTTCGGCGACGATGACCATCGGATCGGCCGCGAGCAGCGGATGGTCGGCCGGGGTTCCGGTGACAATGCGATCGACGAGTGTATGCAGGAAAGGTACGGTCGTGAGCCACTCGCGGAAGGAGGTCGGCTCGTTCCAACTCCGCGCGAGGTCGAACACGATCCCTCGGAGGATGCCCGCGTTCCCTTCGATGAGTTCGCACGGGATCACCGTCGGCGCCGAC
>JAYVTJ010000508.1:0-5531 GCA_043774415.1 Fimbriiglobus sp.
CGGGAAGCGGCTGGAGCAACCGATGCCCGACACGAACGCGAGGTTTTCGCGCGGCACGCCGACGGTGGCGAGGGCCTTGCGCATCTGCGCGAGGATCGAGTAGTCGCCGCAGCCGGGGCACCAGCGGACCTCCTGATCGGAGGTGAGGTCTTTGGCGGTGAGGGTCGGGAGAGCGGTGGCGGACATGGGATCGGGTTCCGGGTATCGGGTATGTGTGCGTTTGGATTTCGTTCGATTGGTGGACAGCAATCCGTTTGTAGGGCGGGTGGAGTCTTCGGAACCCGCCGCCAATCCCTTTGACGGTGCGGAGCATGTTGTTCACGAGGGCCGGCGGGTTCCGAAGACTCCACCCGCCCTACGCTCCGCGAAGCACTACCCCTTCAGCGCCTGCACGATTCCCTCTTCGATCTCCGAGATCAAAAACGGGCGCCCCTGCACCTTGTTCAGCCCCTGCGCGTCCACCAGGTACTTCGCCCGCAAAAGCATCAGAAGCTGACCCGTGTTCAGTTCCGGCACGAGCACCTTCTTGAATCGCTTCAGCACGGCCTCGGTGTTCTTCGGCATCGGATTCAGATAGCGCAGATGCGCCGAGGCGACCTTCAGCCCCTTGCGCTGCGCCCGTTCGACCGCCGTGAAGATGCTGCCGTACGTCCCGCCCCAGCCGATCAGCAGAAGCTCCGCGTCGGCGTCGCCCGTCACTTCGAGATCGGGAATCGTCAGCGCGATGTTCTCGATCTTCTGCCAGCGCGTGTGGACCATATGCTCGTGGTTCGCCGGCTCGTAGTTGATGTTCCCGGTCGTGTCTTGCTTCTCGATACCGCCGATGCGGTGCTCCAAACCCGGCGTCCCGGGGATGGCCCACGGCCGGCTCAGATACTTGTCCCGCTTGTACGGCAGGTACTTGCTCGCCGAACCTTCGCCGACTTCGTGGCCGGGGCCACTCCAGCCCTCGCTGTTCGGGCCGGTCGGGTGGGTGATCTCGATCTTCGGCAGCTTCGTCGGATCGGGCAGCTTCCACGGCTCGGAACCGTTGGCCAAGTACCCGTCCGAGAGCAGGAAGACGGGGCACATGAACTGCGTTGCGATCCGTACCGCTTCGTAGGCCACATCGAAGCAATCGACCGGCGACTGAGGAGCGAGGATCGCGACTGGGCTTTCGCCGTTGCGGCCGAACATCGCCTGCAGCAGGTCGGCCTGCTCGGTCTTCGTCGGAAGGCCCGTGCTCGGCCCGCCGCGCTGCACGTCGAGAATCACGAGTGGGAGTTCGGTCATCACGGCCAAGCCGATGGCTTCGGACTTCAGACAGATGCCGGGCCCACTCGTGCCCGTGACGCCGATCGCCCCGCCGAAGCTCGCACCGATGGCGATGCCGCAGGCGGCGATTTCGTCTTCGGCTTGCAGGGTCTTCACGCCGTGCCGGCGCATCTCGACGCTGCACAGGTCTTCGAGGACGGAACTCGCCGGAGTGATCGGGTAACCCGAGTAGACGAGCGTCTTGTTCGCGCTGTGGGCCGCGGCGACGAGGCCGATGGCGATCGCTTCGTTGCCGGTGATCTTGCGGTAGACGCCCGGTTCGATCTTCGCCTTGCCGACGGTGTACTGCACCGGCATCACTTCGACCGTGTCGCCGTAGTTGTAACCGGCCTTGAGCGCCTTCGTGTTGGCGTCCATGACGGGCATGAGTTCGGGTTTGCGGCCGAACTTGTCCTTCACCCACTTGATGGTGGGTTCGAGTGGGCGCTCGTACATCCAGTAGACGAGGCCGAGGGCGAAGAAATTCTTGCAGCGGTCCTGCTCGCGCGGCGACAGGCCACACTCCTTCACCGCTTCGCGGGTGAGTTTGTTGATGCTCACTCGGATCTGCCGGTAGCCGGCGAGGGAGCCGTCGTCGAGCGGGTTCACCTTGTACTTGGCCTTGTCCAGATCGTTCTGGCCGAAGGCGTCGGTGTTGAGGACGAGGATGCCGCCCTTTTTGAGGTCGCGCAGGTTCGTCTTGAGTGCGGCGGGGTTCATGACCACGAGCGTATCGAGCACGTCGCCGGGGGTGTAGATGCGCGTGCTGCTGAAGTGGAGCTGATAGCCCGACACACCCGCGAGCGTCCCGGCGGGGGCGCGGATCTCGGCGGGGAAGTCGGGGAAGGTGGCGATGTCGTTGCCGACGTAGGCCGAGGTGTTCGTGAACTGAGTTCCGGCGAGCTGCATGCCGTCGCCGGAGTCGCCGGCGAATCGGATGGTGATGCTTTCGACTTCTTCGTGGGCGTGCTTGCCGTTGGCGGAGGGCGGGGCATCAAGCCCGGCGGGAGGGGTCATCGGAACCTCGACGGAACGACGGTGGAAAAGTGTGGAGGGGCGGGTCGCGGCCGCGGCGGGAGAACCACACGGATTCATCCTAGTTTTTTCGGGGCCGCGCAGGAAGGGGGACGGGCGAGCGTCCCGGAGCGACCCGACATCATCCGCTCCCTTTGCGACTCGCCTCTGCGGCTGTTACATTGCCTTCCGATCCCCTTTCCCCGATCCGGTGCTTCCGCCATGCCGATTCCCGTCGTTTGCAGTTCGTGCGGAGCGAAGCTCAATGCGCCGGATGCCGCCACCGGCAAGAAAGTGAAGTGCCGCAACTGCCAAGCGGTGATCGCCGTGCCGGTGCCCACCGTCGCGGAGGAGGGAAGCGACTTCGAGTTCGTCGAACCCGCCAAGCCTACTGCGGCCGTGCCGGTGGAGGCGGAGGGCAAGCGGAGTACCGTCGTCGATGATGACGAGGAAGACGACGAAGCGCCTCGCAAGTACAAGAAGACGGCGCGGCGCGGCGTTGAGGATGAAGACGAGGAGGACGAACCGCTGCGCAAGAGCAAAAAGAAAGCGATCGTCGAAGACGATGATGATCGCCCCAAGAGACGCATGGCGCAGAAGTCGGCCCAGAAGCAGAAATTGAACCCGGTGATACTGCTTCTCGGCGGCATCGGAGCTTTGTTCGCCGTGTGTTTCCTCGGGATAGCGATTTGGTACTTCGCCGTGCGTGAGAAATCCGGCACGGCGGGTCCGGCCATCAACCCCATCGCTTTCACCGGCCAATCCCCCTCCGTTGGCGTGACGGTTCCAGCGGGTTGGACGAAAATCGACCGCAAGGCACTGACCGTCTACATGCAAGATTCACTCGGAACCCCGCAAGAGCTAGGGGATGAGGCCGCCGACATCACCATTCTCAACGTCCACAAAAAAGGGCAGAGGGGAACGAACGGATTGGGAGCCTCCGCAGTCAAGGTACCGGCCGAAACTTACGCTCCACTCACGGCCAATCCGGAAGCCGGTTTCGACAAGGTGGAACAGCAAACCGCCAAGACGACGAAAACCACGATTCTTGGGCGCAACCCCACCACGTTGGACGGGCAAACGGGCCGAGAGTTCAAAGTTCAGAATGGTGAGGGCGTAGGTTACTTGCGGGTCGTATTCGCCAATGGCCGCGTTTACACGCTCCGCGTCCAAGCTGCGACGTGGGCCGAAGCCGACGCTATGGCCCAAATCTACTTCGGGACCGCGAAGATCAAGTCCTGAAACTAGGCTACTCCCCCCGTTCCTTGCAGATCTCCACGTAGCGCGCTTCCAGCTTCTGCGTCAGCGTCGGCAGCTTGTCCAAGTATCGCTTGTGCGGACGTGGCTTCGTCCGGCTGAGGGCGTAGGCCGTGATCAGCGGCAGGCTGAGGGTGCTGTCCACGTAGCAGGTCACGGTGCCGGGGAGCTTGTCGGGATCGACTTTGCCCCACGTCATGGATTCGCTGGGCGGGGCGCCGCTGAGGCCGCCGGTGTCGGGGCGGGCGTCGGTGAACTGCAGGAAGTAGTCGTGGCCCAATTCGGCGAGGCCGCGCACTATTGCAGGAAATAGGCCGTCATCAGGCCCCCCGGCCGTCCTCCGATGATTCCGACAGTCCGGACTGCCATGTTCGACGTGATTCCCTCGGCGCGCTTCTGCAATCAGCAATGCGCAGGAGTGATGAAAATCTTGGGAGAGTAAACGGCCCGATCCGAAAGCTTCGTCGCAAACTTGAGAAGATCTCGGCGAACTCGTTCACATTCGGCCATGGTCATCACCCCATCCGATTCATTCGGTGAAGTCCACCCCATCGAATGCCGATGGACTCCGCATGACGCGCCCGACGGTCCTGTTGAGCTTGGGGTTCCTCGTCGCAGCGGGCTGCGCGGCACCGGCCGCCCGCACCCGGAGCACCGTCGCGGCGAATCTGGAGCAGCGCACGGGATACGCAGCCGGCACCGGCGCCCCCGCCTCGAAGCTGATTTTGCCACCGGGGGTGCAGCAGGGGCAACCCCTCACCGAAGAGCAGCTCGTGCTGCTGGCGCTCTGGAACAACGCGGCGTTCCAAGAACTGCTCGTCGAACTCCAGCTCACGCGCGCCGACCTCATCCAAGCCGGGCTGCTGCCGAACCCGGAGTTCGTCTACTTCTTCGGCGTCACCGACAAGCCGCTGAAATACCTCTTCGACTTCCCGCTCGAAGCGCTCTGGCTGCGGCCGGTGCGCATCCGTGCCGCCGAGCGCGAGAATGCCCGCGCCGCCGAACGGCTCACGCAGGCCGCGCTCGACCTCATCCGCGATACCCGGCAGGCCTACGCCGATGTGCTGCTCGCCCAAGAGCGCGTCGGCGTGGCCGATCGCTCCCTCGAACTCCGCGGCAGCATTGCCGAGTTCGCGGCGAAGCGGTTGAAAGCCGGCGATGCGAGCGAGCAGGAATCGGTGACGGCGAAGGTCGATGCGCTGCAAGCCGCGCAGGATCGCGCCCGCACCGGATACGACGTGGTGCTCGCCGAGGAGCGGCTGAAAAACTTCGCGGGCCTCTCCGGCTTCGGCGGAGCCTTCCCCGTGGTCCCGGCGGAGCCGCTGACCACGACGGAACCCGATCTGGAAGCGCTCGTTGCCGAAGCGCAGCGCACGCGTCCCGATGCGATCGCCGCGCAGTTCGCCACCGAAGCAGCGGCCGAACGTCTGCGCATCGCCAAGCTCGGCTGGGTGCGGATGCTCGGAATCCTCGACGCCACGAGCGGGCGCAACACCGGCCACGAATTCGGCCCGGCCCTCCGCGTCACGCTGCCGATCTTCAACCGCAATCAGGGGCTTATCGGCCGGGCGGAAGCCGATTTCGAACTGATGCAGCGCCGCAAGCAATCGGTCGCCAACCAGATCGCGCTCGATGTACGGTTGGCCCACGCCCGCACGCGCCAGAGCGCCGCCGAACTCGACATCCTCCGCAAGTCGATCCGGCCCGAGGTGGACGCTTCCATCAAGCGGACGCAAAAGGCATATGAAGAGGGGAACGTCCCGCTGCTGATCGCCCTCGAAGCGAACCGGCAGCTCATCGACACCCTCGGCCGCGAGGCCGTGCTGAAAGCCGAGCAGCGCAGGGCCTGGGCTGAACTCGAACGGAGCGTCGGCCGGCGACTCCAGTAATCGGGTGGAGTCGTCGCTCGACAGGTTTCGATTCCTCGCCCCAACGGGGCCGACGTACTTAGCCCAGGGCGGAAGCCC
>JAYVTJ010000509.1:0-9382 GCA_043774415.1 Fimbriiglobus sp.
CGGTACGGAGGTGGGTGTCATGGGCGTCCTGCCATTGAAGAAACACCCCTATCGCCCATCCCGCCCAAAAGTGCCAGAGAAGTTTGACGCACCCCGCGGGCCGCACTCCCAAGGACAGTGGTCGCGGCGGAGGGTTCGCGAGCGTCCGACAGAGACGGAGGAAGCTTACGCGTGCTCGTCGGCCGCGCCGATTCGGCCGCGCGGCGGTGCGCGGCCCTTTCCCCGCCCGGCAGAACCTCATTGAATCTACCCTACGCCTGATCGGCTCCCGGAGCCGTCCCCGCGGATCGGGCGTCCGATCGAATCGCAATCTCCGCCCCCGCCGCACGGTCGCGGCGCCGGTTCCAAATAGCGAAAGTAGCCCAATGCCGGGTGAGTTCCCTTCAAACAGCGCCGTCTCCCGAACCCTCTCCTCCATCGCCGCCGAAGATTTCTCCGCCCGGACTCCGCTGCGCACGTCGCTGCCCCGCCGGTTCGCCTCCAACGCCCGCCGCATCGCGAAGGCGCACCGGACGCTGCTCGACCTCGCGGCGAGCGGGGAGACGATCCCCTTCGAAGCGGAGTGGCTGCTCGACAACTACTACGTCATCGACGAGGTCGTCCGCCAGTCCCACGGCCACCTGCCGCGTTCGTACTACCGGCAGTTGCCGACGACCGCGGGCATCCCGCGCGTCTACACGCTGGCCGAAGTTATCATCGGGAGCGGGGACCGCGTCGCGACCGAAGCGACAATCCGCGAGGCGGTGCGGGTCTATCAGCAGACGACCGCGCTGACGATCGGTGAGCTGTGGGCGATCCCGATCATGCTGCGATTCGCGGTGATCGAATTGCTCCGGATGATCTCCGACCGGATTCTGGAGACGGTCCGGCACCGCCGGGCGGCGCAGCTCGCGCTGAAAGATTTGGGTCGCGGCCGGCGCCGACCGCTGCCGGAGAAACCGTCCGACTCCGACGCGGCCGCCGTCTGGGAGGCGATCCGCGAGGAGGGGGCGCCCACCGAGGCCATCGGCGATTGGGTCGGTCGCCACTTGGTCGATCCGCACGCGCTGAGCCACCGCGAGTTCTACCGGCAGGCGTCGAACCAGCTCAGCATCGGCAACGCCGTGACGACGCTGCGGCTGCTCGGCGTCCTCGATTGGAAGGCGTTCTTCGAGAGCGCGAGCGCCGTCGAAGCGATCCTCCGCACCGATCCGGCCAAGCTCTACTCGCTCCAGGATTTCGCGACGCGCGACCGCGGCCGGGGCGCCGTCGAAAAGCTCGCGCGCGGGAGCGGTCGCCCGGAGGCGGACGTGGCGCGGGCCGCGATTTCGACGGCGCGCCAAGCCAATCTGCCCGGCGGTGTCTCCCGCGTTCTGATCGGTGAAGGGCGAGCGGCGTTCGCCCAGACCCTGCACTACCGGCCGCGCCTGCGCGATCTCCCGCGCGAATGGGCGATGCGCAATCCCGGTCTCGTCTTCGCCGCGCTCGTCCTCGGCTTCGGTGCGATGGCCCTGATTCCCGCCATCCTCCTCGGCGCGATGCTGCCGTGGCCGCTCGCGCTGATGGCCGTCGCCCTCGCGGTTTTGCCCGCGTCCGAACTCGGCATCGGGCTGATGAACTTCGCCGTGCGCAAGCTCATCCCCGCGCGGATTCTCCCGAAACTCGAACTGCTCGGCGGAATTCCGGCCGACTGCGCCACCATCGTGGTCGTGCCGACGCTCATCGCCAGATCGGAGCAGGCCGCAGCGCTGGTCGAGCGGCTGGAGATGCACGCGCTCTCCAGCCCCGAAGCGGCCCTCGCGTTCGCCCTGCTCACCGACTTCACCGATGGGGTCGCCGAAAAGCTGCCGGACGACGGCGCCTGTACCGCCGCCCTGCTCGCGGGGATCGCCCGGCTCAACGCGACATACTGCGCGGCCGGGCGCCCGCAGTTCTTCGTGTTCCACCGCCGCCGGCAGTTCAATGCGAGCGAGAACTGCTGGATGGGCTGGGAGCGGAAGCGCGGCAAGCTCGACGAATTCAACCGGCTCCTGCGCGGCGCCACCGACACGGGCTTCACGGTGATGTCGTGCGCGCCCGCCGATGTGCCGAAGGTGAAGTACGTCCTCACGCTCGACACCGATACGGTGCTGCCGCGCGATGCCGCCCGGCAGATGATCGCCACCCTCGCACACCCGCTGAACCACCCGCGGCTGTCGGCCGACGGGCGCCGCGTCGAAGCGGGCTACGCCATCCTGCAGCCGCGAGTGAGCTTCCTTTACCGAGCAGGTTTCCGCTCGTGGTTTGCCCGCCTCTTCGCCGGCTCTGCCGGGATCGACCCATACTCCTCGGCCGCATCCGACACATCGATGGATCTCTTCGCGCGCGGCAGCTTCACGGGCAAAGGCCTGTACGACATCGACGCCTTCGTCGCGACCGCGGGGCACGCCTTCCCGGACAACGCCATCTTGAGCCACGACCTCGTCGAATCGAACTACGCCCGCTGCGCGCTGGCAACGGACATCGAAGTGTTCGACGAGTTCCCGGCGCGGTACCACGCCTACGCCCGTCGCGAGCACCGCTGGATTCGCGGCGACTGGCAACTGCTCCCGTGGCTCGGCCGCACCGTCCCCGCGCCGGACGGCAAGCGTCTGCCGAACGTCCTGCCCGGTCTCGAACGCTGGAAGCTCTTCGACAACTTGCGGCGGAGCTTCATCGCTCCCGCTTGTCTACTGCTGCTCGTGTTGACCTGGCTCGCGGCCCCGGAGCCGACTTGGGCGTGGACTCTCTTCGCGATCGCGCCGTGGATTCTCCCCGCGGTGCTGCTCGCGGCCGATACGCTCTGGCAACTCCGGACCCGCGCGGCGATCCGGGCGCTGCGCTCGAAGCTCCGCTACGAGTTCGCGAATACGCTCGGGCAAGCGGCACTGCTGCTCGCGCTGCTCCCCGATCAGGCCCGGCTCGCCGTCGATGCCATCGCCCGGACACTCTATCGCATCACCATTCCCAAGCGGCGACTGCTGGAATGGGAAACCTCCGCCTCGACCGAAGCTCGGTTGCGGTCCGGGCCGATGGAGTTCCTGCAGACGATGTGGCCGGTGCTGGCCATCACCGTCATTTCGGCGCTGGCCATCGCCGTGCTGAATCCCGACTCGCTGCCGGTCGCCGCACCGCTGCTGATCCTCTGGATGCTGTCGCCCGCCATCGCCTATTGGGCGAGCCGACCGCGCTCGCTCGCGGAGCCGATCCTCGCGCCGTTCGAGGAAGCGGATCTCCGCGCCGTCGCGCGGATCACTTGGGATTTCTTCGAGACCCACGTCGGGGCGACCGACAACTGGCTGCCGCCGGACAACTACCAGGAAGAGCCGCTGGGCATCGCGGCCCACCGCACCTCGCCGACGAACATCGGCCTATATCTGCTCTCGGTTCTGGCGGCGCACGACTTCGGCTACATCGCCACGGCGGACATGGCCGATCGGCTGGCGAAGGCGTTCGACGCCCTCGACAAACTCGAAAAGCATCGCGGTCACATCCTGAACTGGGTCGAGACGACGACACTCGCCACGCTGCCGCCGGCGTACGTTTCGACTGTGGACAGCGGCAACTTTCTCGCGTGCCTGCTGGCCCTCAAGCACGGTGTCGTCGAAGGGGCGGCGCCCCCGATATTCGAAGGGCTTGCCGATACGCTCGCCGTCGTGCGCCACCGCATCGCGGCGGGCGATGCGGCGAAAGTGACCGCGATCGGCGAAGCGCTGGAGGCGACCGCGCAGGGCATCGCCGCGAAGGATTTGAACCGTACCGGCACGGGGGCTGCTTCGCTCGCCGAGGCGGTGCGGAAGACCGCGCCCGACTCGCAGGCGCAGCACTGGGCCGACCGGCTGGCCTCTTCCGCCGCCCGCTTCCGCGATGCGGCACCCGTCCCGGCGGCGGCGCTCGCCGAGATCGCACGGCGGGCCTCCGAACTCGCGGCAGGGATGAGCTTCGGCTTCCTCTTCAACCGGGATCGCGAACTCTTCTCCATCGGTTTCAACGCCGCCACCGGCCGGCTCGACACGAACCACTACGACCTGCTCGCGTCGGAAGCGTGCATCGCCAGTTACTTGGCGATCGCCCGCGGGGAGGTGCCGCGCAAGCACTGGTTCCGGCTCGGCCGGCTCGTTACGCGGGCGGCGGGAGAAATCGGCCTCGTCTCGTGGGGCGGGACGATGTTCGAGTACCTGATGCCGAGGCTGCTGCTGCCGACGGCGCGCGGCGTACTGCTCGATCAATCGCAGATCGCCGCGGTCGCGCAGCAGATCGCCTACGGCCGCGAGACTGGCCTGCCGTGGGGCGTGTCCGAATCGGGCTTCTACCTTTTCGACGCGGGCCAGGTTTACCGCTACCAGTCGTTCGGCGTGCCGGGCATGGGATTGAAGCGCGGCCTCGACCGCGATCGCGTAGTGGCGCCGTACGCAACGCTCTTGGCCGTCGATGTCGATGCGTCCGCCGCCGTCCGCAACTTCGCCCGGCTTCGCGCCGACGGCGGGGAGGGCCCGTTCGGGTTCTACGAGGCGCTCGACTACACGCCGGGGCGGACGCAGGCCGATGGGAAGCCGAGCGTCGTGCGCTCGTATATGGCTCACCACCAGGGTATGGGTCTGCTGGCGATCGCGAATCGCCTGTCGGATGGAATCCTGCGGCGGCGGATGGCGCGGGAGCCGGCGGTCCACGCTTCGGACCTGCTCTTGGACGAGCGCGTCCCGGCCGATGCGGACGAGGCGCAGTCCGAGCATTCGGCTCCGGATTCCGCGCGCGAACTCCTCGCGCCGGACTACCCGGTGCGGCGCCGGCTCACGTCGCCGCACACGCCGACGCCGAGGACGCACATCCTCTCGAACGGCCGCTACTCGACGATGGTGACGAACGGCGGCGGCGGCTTCAGCCGCTGCGGCGACGCCGATGTGACCCGCTGGAAGCCCGACCCCACGACCGATGCCGACGGGCAGTTCCTCTACGTCCGGGATCGCGCCTCGGGCCGGTATTGGTCCGCCGGCTACCAGCCGACGGCCGCGATCGCCGATTTGTACGAAGTGACGTACGCCATCGACAAAGCGGAGATCCGCCGCGTCGATGGCGAGATCGAAACCCATCTCGAAATCGCGGTTGCCCCCGAGCAGGATGTGGAAGTCCGGCGGCTGAAGCTGACGAACCGCGGCTCGAAGCCGCGCGCGCTGGATGTGACGAGCTTCGGCGAGATCGTCCTCGCGCCTCACGGCGCCGATGCGGCGCACCCCGCGTTCGGCAAGCTCTTCCTCGAAACCGAATGGGTGGCGGAGCATCAGGCCATCCTCTGCCGTCGGCGTCCGCGTTCGGCCGATCAGGCGCCGGTCTTCGTCGTCCACGCCTTCGCCGCCGAAGCGGTGGCCGGCGCCGTATCCTGGGAGACTTCGCGCGAGAATTTCGTGGGTCGGCGCCGCACCCCTGCGGCCCCCGCCGCACTCGACGAGCATGTCATCGGCCTCGGCGGACTTCAGGGGGCCGTGCTCGATCCCGTCTTCGCCATCCGCCGGGCGATCAACCTCAAACCGGGGCAGGCCACGACGGTGGCGTTCTCCACCGGCGTCGCGGCGACGCGCGAAGAGGCGCTGGCCCTCGCCGAGCGCTATCACACGCTCTCCGCCGTGGCCCGCGCCTTCGACTTGGCCTGGGCGCAGGCCAACATCGAGTTGCAGGGGAACCACTGGAAGCCGGACGAAATCCACCTCTTCCAGCGCATCGCCGGGTACCTGCTCTACCCGACCGGCCCGCTGCGGGCGACGCGCGATATCCTCGCGGCCAATCGCCTCGGCCAATCCGGCCTCTGGGCCTTCGGCATCTCCGGCGACCTCCCCATCCTCGTGCTCCGGCTCCACGGACTCGCCGGCCTCCCGCACCTCCGGCAACTGCTGCAGGCGCACGTTTACTGGCAGTCGAAGGCGTTCAGAGCCGACCTCGTGGTGCTGCTCGAAAACGCCGGCGGCTACCAGGACGAACTCTTCGACGAAGCGGTCGGCTGCGTGCGTGCGGCGGGCCTCGCGGAGCGGACCGACCGGCCCGACGGCGTTTTCATCCGCAAAGGCTGGCAGATGGGCGACGCCGATCGGACGCTCCTCCTCGCGGCGGCGCGCGTGATCCTCGACGATACGCTCGGCCCCGTCGCGGCTCAGGTGGACGCGACCGCTTCCCCGCGCGTTCTCCCGTCCCGCCGCACCCGCGCACCGCTCGTGCCCGCCGCGCAGTTCCCCGATTCGCGGATGTCGGAGCCTCTGAAGTTCGACGGCGGGTACGGCGGCTTCTCGCCCGACGGACTCGAATTCGTGATCCGGCCCGAGCGTCCGCCGCCGACGCCCTGGACGAACTGCATCGCGAACCCGGCCGGGGGCTTCCTCGTCACCGATTCCGGCGGGGGCTACGCTTGGGCCGGGAACAGCCAATCGAATCGGCTCACGCCGTGGAGCAACGATCCGGTCGGCGATCCGCCGGGCGATGCCATCTACTTCCACGACGAGGAGACGCACACCGTGTGGTGTCCGACGGCACTGCCGGTGCGGACGGCGGGGGGCGTCACCGTCCGGCACGGGCAGGGCTATTCGCTGTTCGAGCGCGAGGCCGAGGAGATCGCGAGCGAGCTCACGGTGTTCGCCCCCGCGACCGATGCGGTGAAGGTGTCGCTGCTGAAGCTGGCGAACCGCGGGACGCGCATCCGCCGGCTCGAGATCGCCTATTTCGTCGAGTGGGTTTTGGGTTCGACCCGCGAAGCCACCTCGGCCCAAGTGGCGACGGAGATCGACGCGGACACCGGGGCCGTCTTCGCGCGGAATCGGTTGCATCCCGACTTCGCCTCCCGCGTCGCCTTCGCCGACACCGACCTCCGGCCGCGCACGGCGACCGGCGACCGGGGCGAGTTCCTCGGCCGCAACGGCTCGACGGCGGCCCCGGCCTCGTTCGCCCGCGCTTCGCTCTCGGGGCTCGTCGGTCCCGGTCTCGACCCCTGCGCCGCGATCCGGAGTTCCGTCACGCTTTCGCCCGGCGAAGAGCGCACCATCACCTTCGTCCTCGGGCAGGCGGCCGACGCCGAGAGCGCCCGGCAGATGGTGCGGACACACCTCGCACCCGGTGCCGGGGAAGCGGCTCTGCAGGA
The DNA here is from genome assembly GCA_043774415.1 of Fimbriiglobus sp. Classification (GTDB taxonomy): domain Bacteria; phylum Planctomycetota; class Planctomycetia; order Gemmatales; family Gemmataceae; genus JALHQU01. The sequence goes on from JAYVTJ010000509.1 coordinate 7,118, forward strand.
AGTGGTGACCCGCTGGGACGAGGTGTGCAACGCGGTGCAAGTCGAAACGCCCGACGCCGCGTTCGATGTGCTGATGAACCGCTGGCTCGTCTACCAGACGCTGTCGTGCCGACTCTGGGGCCGCTCGGCGTTTTACCAGTCGGGCGGGGCCTACGGGTTCCGCGATCAGCTCCAGGACGTCTGCGCGCTCATCCACGCCGTGCCGGGCGAAGCGAAGGCCCACATCCTGAGGGCCGCGCGCCGGCAGTTCGCCGAAGGGGACGTGCAGCACTGGTGGCACGAACCGGCCGGCAACGGCGTGCGCACGCGCTTCTGCGACGACTTCCTCTGGCTGCCGTACGCCGTCGCCGAGTACGTCGAAATCACGGGCGATGCCGACATTCTGAACGCGAAGCTGCCCTACTTGGACGCGCCCGCGCTCGCCCCGGAGCAGCACGAGGTCTACGGCGTCCCGAGCGTTTCGGACAAGTCCGAATCGCTCTTCGAGCACTGCGTCCGCGCGATCGGGCACGGCTGGCAGCTCGGTTCGCACGGACTGCCGCTCATGGGCACCGGCGACTGGAACGACGGCATGAACACCGTCGGTTCGGCCGGGCGCGGCGAGAGCGTCTGGGCCGCGTGGTTCCAGGTGGTCGTGCTCGAAAAGTTCGCGGCGCTCGCCGAACGGACCGAACGGTTGGAGGTGGCGGCGCTGAACCGCGCGCATGCGGCTCAGCTCCGGGCGTCTGCCGAAGCCCAAGCGTGGGACGGCGGCTGGTACCGCCGCGCCTACTTCGACGACGGGACGCCGCTCGGCTCGGCGACCAACGACGAATGCCGGATCGACTCCATCGCGCAGTCGTGGGCCGTCTTCGCCGGCGCCGATGCGGAGCGCTGCGCGCAGGCGATGGACGCGGTCGCCGCGCAGTTGGTGCAGCCCGCCGACCGGCTCATCCTCCTCTTCGCGCCGCCGTTCGATGCCGGCCCGCTGCGGCCGGGGTACATCAAGGGCTACGTCCCCGGCGTGCGCGAGAACGGCGGGCAGTACACCCACGCCGCGGCCTGGTTCGCGAAGGCGCTCGCCGACCTCGGCCGGGGCGATGTGGCCCACGCGGCGTTCGCACAGATCAACCCCGTCGAGGCTCCTCCGGATCAGTACCGCGGCGAACCCTACGTGCTGGCCGGAGACGTTTACTCGCGGCCCCCATTCGTCGGCCGCGCCGGCTGGACGTGGTACACCGGGTCGTCGTCGTGGCTCTACCGCGTCGGACTCGAAGACATGCTCGGCCTCCGCCGGCGCGGGTCGCGGCTGACCTTCCGCCCCTGCGTTCCGTCCGCGTGGTCGCAGTGGGTCGTGCGCTATCGGTACGGCCGCGCGACTTACCGGATCGAGTTCCGCAATCCGGGTCGATTGCAGACCGGCAACGTCGCCATCACCGCCGATGGGAAACCGATCATGGGCGGCGAATTGGAATTATCGGAACAACCCGCACATCACGAAATCGTAGTGATTCTCGGTTCCTGAGGTGCCCGATTCGGCGCAGTCGAGTTCGCAAAGTGGCACTGCCGCCGAGGTGATGCGCGTCGCTATTTATCGCAAGTCATTGATTTTCATGCACTTATCACTATCGGTACCGAGTGGCACACGGCGTGCAATTCTCATAACGCGCCGGTCACCTTGATCGTTCCTGAGAGTAATTCAACTATGCACCCAGAATTGCCCACCACCGAGCGACTCCAGTACGACTTGGGCATCAGCACCGAGATCTACGAAAGCGAATGCTGCATCGCCGACGAGCGTGCCGCCCTGCGTCCCTCCGAGCGCGTCCAGCAGAAATTCATCAGCCTGACGCGGGACTTGCCCCTCACGATCAGCAGCCTCCAGACCCGCCGGACGGTCATCCGCTGAGTAAGCGGGAGTGAGGATTTGATTCTCGTGCAGCATGAATTGATGGTCAAACTTGGAATTCGACTTTCGCTGTAGGCAGTGAAGGACTCAGCCCAGTGCGAAAGTACTGGGTTTTTGGCATTTCCCACTTCGCTCCGCAAGTGCGTTCGTGTCAGAGGTACGCCGATGGAATTCGGCGGAGGAAATCCGATTGCACGAATCGTCGAACCCGTTGTCCGATAATCACTTGCTCCGAATGGCCCAATTTAGATTTCAGTTTCGGTCATTCTGCATACCCCCCCCGCTGAAAGCACTGAAAGCACTGAAAGCACTGAAAGCACTGAAAGCACTGAAAGCACTGAAAGCACTGAAAGCACTGAAAGCACTGAAAGCACTGA
>JAYVTJ010000510.1:0-9608 GCA_043774415.1 Fimbriiglobus sp.
TCCCAGGGCTTCCGCCCTGGGCTATGGACGTCGGCCCCTTCGGGGCGAAGAATCGGACGAAGCCATACCTGACTGTCGATTGCCGGTGAACAGCTATATCACTCCACGCCCCGCACCTTATCGCTCGCCCACTGGATGGCGAAGAAGAACACGGGCGTCAGAAACACCCCGAACGCCGTGACGCCGATCATCCCCGCGAACACGGCCGTGCCGAGCGTGCGGCGCATCTCGGCGCCGGCCCCCTCCGCGATCACCAGCGGCACCACGCCGAGGATGAACGCCACGCTCGTCATGATGATCGGCCGCAACCGCAACTGACACGCTTCGAGCGTCGCGTCCCACCGCGTCGCCCCGGCCTCGTGGCGGTTCCGCGCGAACTCGACGATGAGGATCGCGTTCTTGCAGGCGAGGCCGACGAGTACGACGAAGCCGATCTGCGTGAAGACGTTGATATCCTGCCCCGCGATGCGGACGCCGACGGCGGCGCAGAGCAGGCACATCGGCACCACGAGGATCACGGCCAGCGGCAGCGCCCAGCTCTCGTACTGCGCCGCGAGCACGAGGAAGACGAGCACCACCGAGAGGATGAACGCCCAGAGGGCCGTGTCGCCGCTGGCGAGCTGGAGCAGCGCCAGCTCCGTCCACTCGGCCTTCATGCCGGGGTCGAGCTGGCTATTCGTGACCGCTTCCATCTTGGCGATCGCCTCGCCCGAACTCACGCCCGGCTTGGCGTTGCCGGTCACGGGGTTCACCGGGTGGAGGTTGTAGCGTACGACCATCACCGGCCCCACCGCTTCGCGGTCGCGGAGGAAGACGCGCAGCGGCACCATCTCGCCTTTCGCGTTCTTCGCCTGCACTTGGCCGAGCGTCTTGAGGCGGTCGCGGAACTTGGCATCGGCCTGCACGATGACCTGCCACGTCCGCCCGAAGCGGTTGAAGTCGTTGACGTACTCGGAGCCGAAGTACTTCTCCATCGCCTCCTGGATATCGCGGACGCGCACCCCGCTCGCCTCGGCCTTCTCGCGGTCGAGGGTCAGTTCGACCCACGGCGAATCGGCTTGGTACCCCGAGAAGAGCCCCTGCAATTCCCCGGCGCCGTTGCCCTCTTCGACGGTGCGGTCGCCGGCGCGCTGGAGGGCGAAGCCGGAGGGATCGTTGACCGCGCGGTCCTCGATCATGATGCGGAAGCCCCCGGCGGCGCCCAAGCCCTCGACGGGCGGCGCCCCGAGCACGGTGATGGCCGCATCGCGCGCTTCGTCCTGCCAGCGCTGCCGGAGCTGCGCCGCGATGTCGTCGGCGGTGGCGCCGAAGGTCAGGCGCTTCTCGAATTCGTCGAGCATGACATAGATCGTGGCGACGTTCGACGCGCTGCCGCCGAGGAGGGCCGACTGCCCGGAGACCGCGACCGTGTGGTTCACGCCGGGGATCGTCCGGGCCAATGCCTCGAACACCGTCACGGTCTTCTGCGTCTCCGTGAGGCTCGACGCATCGCCCATCCGCAGGTTCACGATGAGGTAGCCTTTGTCCTGCTGCGGGATGAACCCGGACGGGGTCGTCGTGACGATGTAATAGGTGCCGACGAGGAGCCCGCCGTAGACGAGCAGCACGAGCGGCGCGATCCAGAGGAGGACGCGCACGATCCGCAAGTAGCCGCGGGTGACGGACTCGAACGCGATGTTGAACCCCCAGAAGATCCAGCTCGTGATCCAGTTGGAGGGGTTTGTGAGGAAGTAGCCGACGGCGGCGAAGGGAGCGCCGATGGTCATCGCGGTGAGGGCGAAGCGCGCGGTGTCCGCGGAGATGCGGATGCTCCGCCGCAGCAGGTAGATATCCCAGCGGAAGAGATCGCTCCACCACGCCGCGAGGGCGCGTTTCGGCTCGGGCGCGAGCAGGCCGAACGCGATGAAGCCGACGATCGCAAAGATCAAAGCCCAGCCAAGCTTCGGCAGAGGCGCGCGGCGGCGGGCGCCGTGCTCGTGCGGTTCGAGCAGCAGCGCGCACAGGGCCGGCGTGAGCGTGAGCGAGTTGAACGTCGAGATCAGCGTGCTGATGGCGATGGTCACGGCGAACTGGCGGAAGAACTGTCCGACGATGCCGGTGATGAAGACGCACGGGATGAACACGGCGGCGAGCACGAGACCCACCGCGATCACCGGCCCCGCGACCTCCGTCATCGCCTGCGCCGTGGCATCCTTCGAGTTCAACCCGCGTCCCAGGTGGAACTCGGCCGCTTCGACGACGACGATGGCGTCGTCCACCACGATGCCGACGGCGAGGACGAGCCCGAAGAGCGTGAGCGTGTTCAGGCTGAAGCCCATGAGGGCCATGACGCCGAAGGTGCCCACGATGGCGACCGGCACCGCGGCGAGCGGGATGAGCGCCGAGCGCCAGCTCTGCAGAAAGAGGAGCATGACGAACGCGACGAGGACGACGGCGAGCAGCAGCGTGATGCCGACTTCGTCGATCGACTCCTGCACGAACGGGGTCGTGTCGTAGACGATCTCGTACTCGACCCCCTCGGGGAAGCGCGTCTTCAGCTCCTTCATCTTGTCTTTCACGAGCTTCGCCGTGGCCAGCGCGTTCGCCCCCGGCAGCGGGTAGACCGAGAGGGCCACCGAGCGCTGGCCGTCGAGCGTGCAGAGCTGGTCGTAGGTCACGGCGCCGAGTTCGACCTTCTCGGTGACATCTTTCATGCGGATCGGGCGGCCTTCCGCGTCGGTCTTCAGCACGATCTCGTTGAACTGCGCCGGCTCCGAAAGTCGCCCGAGCGTGTTGATCGTGAACTGGAACGCCTGGCCCGTCGGCACCGGCGGCTGGCCGATCTGCCCCGCGGCCACCTGCGCGTTCTGCTGTTCGATGGCGTGGGTCACGTCGTCCGGGGTGAGCCCGCGCGCGGCGAGCTTCACGGGGTCGATCCAGATGCGCATGGCGTAGTCGCGCTGGCCGAGGAAGACGATGTCGCCGACGCCCTCGATCCGCGCCAGTTCGTCGCGGAGCTGGATCGTGGCGTAGTTGCTGAGGTAGAGTTCCTTGCGCGACGGATCCTTCGACTTCAGATTCACGATCATCAGCACGTTCGCCGACTTCTTCTTCACGGTCACGCCGCGGCGCTGCACTTCGGCCGGGAGGTTCTTGAACGCCGTGTTCACGCGGCTCTGGACGAGCACCTGCGAGATGTTCAGATCGGCGCCGGGGCGGAAGGTCACCGTCAGCGTGTAGTTGCCGTCGTTCGTCGAGGTGCTCGTCATGTAGAGCATCTCTTCGACGCCGTTGACCTGCTGCTCGATCGGCGCGGCGACGGTGTCCGCGATGGTGCGCGAGTGGGCGCCGGGGTAGCTCGTCGAGACCTCGATCGTCGGCGGCGTGACCTCGGGGTATAGCGCCACCGGGAGGCGCTGCAGCCCGACGGCCCCCCCGAGCGTGATGAGGATCGACAGCACGGCGGCGAAGATCGGACGGTCGATGAAGAAGCGAGCGAACACGCGGAACCCCTAGCCCATTACGAACCGCTGACGAACGGAGGCCGCGCGGCGATCCGCACCGTCGTCTTCGACCAGACCCATCCCAGCAACCGCCGGGGCAGGCGCAGTCTCGCGACATTCCCGAATCCCGTTCCGAAGCTCTGCAGATACTGCGATTGGAAGATCCGCCCTTCGGCGAGGCGGTCCACGACGACGTAGAACACGGGCGTGAGCAGCACGCCGAAAACGGTGACACCGAGCATCCCGGAGAAGACGGCGATGCCCAGCGCCTGGCGCATCTCGGCGCCGGCGCCGCGGGCAATCGCCAGAGGCACGACGCCGAGGATGAACGCGAAGCTGGTCATGAGAATGGGCCGCAGCCGCAGCCGGCAGGCGTCGAGGATCGCGGTCCGCCGGTCGGCGCCGGCGTCGCGCAGCAGCTTCGCATACTCGACGATGAGGATGGCGTTCTTGCAGGCGAGGCCGATGAGCACGACGAAGCCCACTTGCGTGAAGAGGTTCACGTCCTGCTTGCCCAGCCCGAGGGTCGTGATGACGTTCATCCCGTAGACGGTATCCGGCTCCATCAGCCCGAGCGCGATCAGCGGGTTCCACGAGCCGATGGCGAAGTCGGCCGCGGTCACCGTGTCCCAATTCGTCACCCAGACGCCGGCGAGCGAGCAGGCCACGCAGGTCGGCACGACGAGGATCACGGCCAGCGGCAGCGTCCACGATTCGTACAGCGCCGCCAGCACGAGGAAGACGACCACGATCGCGAGGCCGAAGACGGCCATGCCCGTGTCGCGCGAGCGCTGCTCGATGAAGGTCAGTTCCGTCCACTCGTAGCCCATGTTCGTCGGCAGTTCGGATTTCGCGAGCTGCTCCATCACGGCCGTCGCCTCGCCGCTGCTGGCGCCGGGAGCCACGCTCGCGTTGATCGACGCGGCCGGGTACATGTTGTAGCGCGTGATGACGAGCGGCGCGCTGATCGGCTTCACCTCGGCGAGCGTGTTCAGCGGCACGAGCGTGCCGGACTTGCTCCGGACTTTGAGGAACTTGACGTCCTCCGGATCCTTGCGGTAGAACTGCTCGGACTGCACGTTCACCTGCCAGGTGCGGCCGAAGCGGTTGAAGTCGTTGACGTAGCGCTGGCCCAGCGTCGCCTGCATGGTCGCGTAGACATCGAGCGGCTCGACCCCTTCCTGGCTGCACTTCGCCTCGTCGATCACCACCGAGAGCTGGGGCGAACTCGTCTTGTAGACCGTGAACAGCCCCACGAGGCTCGGCTGCTTGTTCCCCTTCTCGATGAGGTTCTCGGTCTGCGCTTGCAGGTTGCGCGGGCCGACTTCGCCGCGATCCTGCACCATGAACTTGATGCCCCCGGCGCGGCCGAGGCCGGGCACGGCCGGGGCGCCGAAGATGTTCACCTGCGCCTCGGGCACGCCGGCGCCGATCTTCGCGCGCAGCACCTGCGCGACCGCCTCGCTGTACTGCGCCGGATCGGTGCGCTCGGCGAAGGGGTGCAGGATGATGAACATCGACCCGAAGTTCGAGCCGTAGGCGCTGAGTACGAACGAGTTCCCCGCGACCGCGTTGACGTGGGCCACCGGCTTCACGGGCCGCACCCAGCGCTTCACCCCCTTGATCTCCTTTTCGACCGCCCCCTCTTCGCCCTCCTTCGCTGCGACATCGACGGTGCATTCGAGCGACAGCTTCGCCACGGTGTCCATGACTTCGCGCGTCCGCTCGGCGCTGGCGGCATCCGGGAGCTGCACGCTGGCGATGAGGTAGCCTTTGTCCTGCGGCGGGATGAAGCCGGTCGGCAGCGTCGTGTAACCCTGGTAGCCGAGCCCGACGAGTGCGGCGTAGAGCGCGAGCACGACGATCGGCACGCGGATGAGCTTGCCGACGGAGAAGGTGTACCCCCGGCCGACGAGGTCGAAGGCCCAGTTGAACGCGGCGAAGGGCCAACCCAAGACGAACCGCATGAGACGCGTGATCGGGTCGGGCTTCGCGTCTTTTCCCTGCAGCAGCAGGGCCGCGAGCGCCGGGCTGAGCGTGAGGCTGTTGAAGGTCGAGATCATCGTGCTGATGGCGATGGTCAGCGCGAACTGGCGGAAGAACGATCCGACGATGCCGGGGAAAAACATGCACGGCACGAAGACGGCGCAGAGCACTACGCCGACGGCGACGACCGGGCCGGCGACTTCGCGCATGGCCTGCGCCGTCGCATCGCGCGGGGCGAGGCCCTTCTCGATGTGGTGCTGCACCGCTTCGACGACGACGATGGCATCGTCCACGACGATGCCGACGGCGAGGACGAGTCCGAAGAGCGTGAGGTTGTTCAGCCCGAAGCCGACGGCGGCCATGGCCCCGCAGGTGCCGATGATCGCGACCGGCACCGTCGCGAGCGGGATCAGCGCCGAGCGCCAGTTCTGGAGGAAGACGAGCACGACGATCGCGACGAGGATGATCGAATCGCGGAGCGTCTTGAAGACGGCGATGATCGACGACTCGATGTACGGCGTCGTGTCGTAGCCGATCTTGTACTCCATTCCCGGCGGAAAGTCCTTGCCCAGTTCCTCCATCGTGCGCTTGAGTTCGGCCGAGGCGGTGATCGCATTGGCGTCGGGCGTGAGAAAGAGGGCGAGGCCGACCGTCTCCTGGCGGTCGAAGCGGTTCACGATGTCGTTCGACTTCGCGCTCAGTTCGACGCGCGCCACCTCGCGCAGGTGGACGATCTGCCCGTCCGGGCCGGTCTTCACGATGATGCTCTCGAACTGTTCGGCGGTGTCCAGGCGGCCGAGGCTCGTGATGGTGAACTCGCGCGGTTCGGGGTTCACGGTGCCGAGCGCCACCTCGGCGTTCTGCGCTTTGATCGCCGCGACCACGTCGAGCACCGTGAGCTGCCGGGCTTCGAGCTGCCCCGGCCGGATCCAAACGCGGAGGCTGTAGTCGCGCTGGCCGAAGATGGTCACGTCGCTCACGCCGGGGACGCGCGAGAGCGTCTCGCGGATGTGGATCAGCGCGTAGTTGCTGAGGTAGACCTGATCGTACTTCGGCGGCGCCGGCTTCCCGTCCGGCAGCGTTTTCGCCTCGGACATCAGCGCGAACGTCAGCAGGAGTTCGGGCGAGCGCTTCCGCACTGTCACGCCCGTGGAGCGCACCACTTCCGGCAGTTCCGGGATCGCGAGATTCACGCGGTTCTGCACGAGCACCTGCGCCAGGTTCAAATCGCTGCCCGGCTCGAACGTGATGGTGAGGGTGTAGCTGCCGTCGCTCGTGCACTGCGACGACATGTAGAGCATGCGCTCGACCCCGTTGACGCGCTGCTCGAGCGGCGCGGCGATCGTTTTGGACACGACCTCGGCGCTGGCGCCGGGGTAGTTGCAATCGACCTGGATCGTCGGCGGCGTGACGGGCGGGAACTGCGACACCGGCAGCGTGAACGCGGAGATGCCCCCGCCGAGCGTGATCAGGATGGAGATCACGGCGGCGAAGATCGGCCGGGCGATGAAGAAGCGCGGGAGCACGGCGCATCAACCCCCGGTGGCGACCGATGCGACTTTGGCCGGCGCCGCCGCGGTCGCCGGCTTCTCGAACGACGGCGTCACCTTCGCCTTCTCGCGCACGCGCTGGAGGCCCTTCACGATCACGCGGTCGGTCTCGCGCACGCCGGAGTTCGACTCGTCGGCCAGCGGCATCACGACGCGGAGGTTCTCCTGCGGCAGTCCGAGGAGCACGCGCCGCGATTCGACGATGTCCTGATCGTTGACGACGTAGACGAACTTCAGCCCCTGATCGGTGCCGATGGCGACTTCGGGGACGAGCACCGAGCGCTTCGGCTTGCCGATGCTGAAGCGCACGCGGACGAACAGCCCCGGATCGAGGAGCTTGTCGGCGTTGGCCATCTTCGCGCGGAACTGGATCGTGCCGGTTCCGGGGTTCGACTGGTTGTCCCGGAAGATGATCGTGCCCTTGCGGGAGAAGTCGTTGCGGTTGGGCAGGCCGATGTCCACCTTGGTGCCACCCGATTGCAGCGGCTCGATCTCGTGCTCCGCGACGAGTTTGTTCAGCTCCATCTGCGTGCGGTCGTCCACGTCGAAGTCGACGTAGAGTTCATCGGTCGAAACGATCGTCGTCAGCAGCGTTTCATCGGCCTTGACGAGAACCCCCCGATCGATTTTCCGATTGCTGATCCGTCCCGAGATCGGCGCTTTGATGTGCGTGTAATCGACGTAGTTCTTGGCCGCTTCGACCTGCCGGATCGTGAGTTTCACGGTCGCCTGCGCCTCGGCGAGATCGGCCGCGATGCGGTCGGCCTCCTCGGGGCTGATCGACTTCGTGAGCAGCAGCTCCTGGGCACGCTTGTACTCGCGCTCCAGCCGGGTGATCTTCGCTTCGGCCTGCACCACGGCGGCCTTCGCCTTCTCGTGTTCGGCGACGTAGGTGAGGGGGTCGATGTCGAAGAGCGGGTCGCCCTCCTTCACCTCGTCGCCGTCCTTGAAATGGATCTTCACGAGGTGACCGGTGACGCGTGCCTTGATCGGAACGGTCTGCGACGCCACGGTGCGGCCGGTGAAATCTTCGTAGTCGGTGACGTTCTTCACGGTCGGCAGCGCCACCGTGACATCGGGCGGCTTCACCGCCACGACGGGCGGCGCCGGTCGGGCGCAGCCCGCCAGCGCGGACAGAGTGACGATAAGGGGTAGAAAGACTCGACTCATGGAAGGCTTCGCCGGGAGGGGTGCGGCACAACTCAGTTTACCAAGTCGGGCCGCAATCCTTTCCGCGAAAACCGCGCCGATCACTGGTTGAACTGGAATTCCTTCGTGTTCAGCAGCGCCCAGAGGATGTTCTCGTAGGCCGTGCGCTTCGCCTTCTCGTTCTTCGCGATGTGATCCAGCGACACCTTCAGATCCTCGGCGGTCGGCTTGCGGCCGAAGACCCAGAGGAATAACTCCTCGACCTTCTCGGCGTCCGGACGCTTGTCTTCGGGCTTCGTCAGCAGCGTCACGCGGCCGGTGCCACTGGCGATCTTCCCCTGCACTTCGTCACTGTTGAGCAGGTGCAGCGCCTGCGCCAAGTTGGCCTCGCTGACGCGCTCGCACTCGCAGGCGCTGATGCGTTGGGGCCGGCCGAAGACATCGAGGAAGTAGCTGCTGAACGCTTCGTCCGGCAGTTGGATCGCCCGGCGCGGGGCGTGCGTGTCCTTCGGCAGCCCGTTGAACTGCGTCGGCGACGCCGTGATCTGATTCACGGCGTCGAGGAGCACTTCCGCCTGCAAGCGCTTCGGGTAGTAGCGGGCGTAGGCCTGCTTGTCGCTCTTGTTGAATTCGTTCGGCACACTCGAAAGCTGATAAGTCCGGCTCTTCACGATGGTCCGGATCAGCGCCTTCAGGCTGAACTTGCTATCGACCAGATCCTTCGCCAGCGCGTCGAGCAGTTCGGGGTTGCTCGGCGGATTCGTCACCCGCATGTCGTCGAGCGGATCGACGATCCCGCGGCCGAGGAAGTGCGCCCAGTAGCGGTTGGCGACGGCCTTCGCGAAGAACGGGTTCTTCGCATCGACCATCCAATCGACGAGCTTCGCGCGGGGGTCGTCTTCGGTGCCGACTTCGATCGGTTCGCCGTCGAGCGGCTTCATGACCGCCGGCTTGCCGGAGCGCTTGTTCGTCACGCTGCCGGTACTCTTCACGTAGTACGACTGCGTTTTACCGTTACCGTTGTTGCTCATATCGCGGGTGGGCTTCACGATGTCCTTGCGCCCCACGCGGCCGAAGTAGGCCGCGAGGCCCCAGTAGTCGTCCTGGCTCCACTTCTCATACGGGTGGTGGTGGCACTGGGCGCAGGCGAGGCGCTGGCCGAGGAAGACCTGGGCCGTGTCGTCCACAAACTGCTCGGGCTTCTCCAGTTCCTTCAGCCAGACGGTCGGCGGGTTCGTCGTTTCGCCGCCGGTGGCGCCGAGGATGCTGCGGACGAATTCCGAGTAGGGCACATCCTTCGCAATCGACTCGCGGATCCAGCCGTGGAAGGCGAAGGTGCCCGAAGCGCGGGCCGGGTCGGCGCGGCGCTTCACGCGGAGCACATCGGCCCACTTGTTCGCGAAATAGTAGGCGTACTCGGGCGAATCGAGCAGCGCGTCGA
>JAYVTJ010000511.1:0-2110 GCA_043774415.1 Fimbriiglobus sp.
CACACGTGATCAAGGTGAATCTCGCGGCCGGGGCCGAGGGCGAAGTGAAGCGTACCATCGAGATCGTCACCGACAGCAAGACGCAGCCGAAATTGATCGTCCAAGTCTCGGGCCTCGTCAAGAAGTAGCGGTCGTCCGAGCGCATCGCCCATCGCAACCCCGGCTCCGCCGGGGTTGTCGCTTTTCCCGCCCCGCGCCAATCCGTATCACACCGCGAACGGAATCGCAGTCGAGGTGTCGCCGTCCATGTCGAAGCCCATCACGAAATTGCTCGTCGCCAACCGCAGCGAAATCGCAATCCGCATCTTCCGCTCGGCCCACGAAATGGGCATCCGTACCGTGGCCATCTACAGCCACGAGGACCGCTTCGCCCTCCACCGCTTCAAGGCCGACGAGGCCTACCGCGTCGGCAAGCCCGGCGAGCCGATCCGGGCCTACCTCGATATCGCCGGCATCGTGAATCTCGCGAAAGATGTCGGCATCGACGGCATCCACCCCGGCTACGGTTTCCTCAGCGAAAATGCCGAATTCGCGAAGGCCTGCGAAGCGGCCGGCATCACCTTCGTCGGCCCGCGTCCGCAAATTCTCGAGCAGCTCGGCGACAAGGTGACGGCGCGGGCCATCGCCACGAAGGCGAATGTGCCGATCCTCTCGGGGAGTGACAAGCCGGTGTCATCGCCCGCGGAAGCCGCGGCGCTCGCCGAGAAACTCGGCTATCCCGTCATCGTGAAAGCGTCGATGGGCGGCGGCGGCCGGGGCATGCGCGTGGTGCACACCGCGGACAAGCTCGCCGATGCCCTCGATCAGGCCGGCCGCGAAGCGGGCCAGGCCTTCGGCAACTCGGACGTCTTCCTCGAGAAGTTCGTGCAGCGCGCCAAGCACATCGAAGTGCAGTTGCTCGGCGACAAGCACGGCAACCTCGTCCACCTATTCGAGCGCGATTGCTCGATCCAGCGCCGGCACCAGAAGGTCGTCGAGATCGCCCCGGCGCCCTCGCTCCCGGCCGCGATCCGGCAGGGGATTCTCGACGCGGCCCTCGCCGTCGGCCAGGCCGTCGGCATCGACAACGCGAGCACCGTGGAGTTCCTCTACGACACCGAATCGAAGAAGTTCTACTTCATCGAAGTCAACCCGCGCATCCAGGTCGAGCACACGGTGACGGAAGTCATCACGGGCCGGGACATCGTGCGGGCGCAGCTCTTCATCGCGCAGGGGATGCCGCTGTCCGATCCGGAAATCGGCCTCGGCGACCAGTCGAAAATCACGACGCAGGGCTTCGCGATCCAATCGCGCGTGACCACCGAAGACCCGACCAACGGATTCATGCCCGACTACGGCCGGCTGAGCGCCTACCGCTCCGCGAGCGGCGTCGGCATCCGCCTCGATGCGGGCACGGCGTTCGGCGGCGCGGTCATCACTCCCTTCTACGATTCGCTCCTCGTGAAGGTCACCGCGAGCGGGCTTCGCTTCGTCGACGCCGCCCGGCGGATGGAGCGCTGCCTCCAGGAATTCCGCGTCCGCGGGGTGAAGACGAACATCCCGTTCCTCATCAACTTGGTCACGCATCCGGAGTTCCTCGAAGGCAACGTGACGACGCGCTTCCTCGACGATGCGCCGGAACTCTTCGTGCTGCCGATGCGGCAGGACCGCGCCACCAAAGTACTGAGCTACATCGCCGATGTGATCGTGAGCGGACACCCGGAGGTGAAGGTGCCGCCGGTGCGGGCGCCGCTCTCGGCCGTGCCAATGGAGAAGCCGTGGGAGTTGAACGTCCGCGATCCCGCGCCGCTTCCGGAGGGGACGCGGGACATCTTCCGCAAGCTCGGAGCCGAGGGATTTGCCAAGTGGGTGCGGTCGCAGAAGCGGCTGCTCGTGACCGATACGACGATGCGCGATGCGCATCAATCGCTGCTCGCCACGCGGATGCGCACCTACGACATGCTCCAGATCGCCCCGCGCTACGCTCGGATGCACGCGGGCCTCTTCTCCCTCGAAAACTGGGGCGGGGCGACCTTCGACACCTCGATGCGCTTCCTCAAGGAAGATCCGTGGGAACGCCTGACGAAGCTCCGCGAGCGCATCCCGAACATCCTGTTCCAGATGCTGCTGC
>JAYVTJ010000512.1:0-4680 GCA_043774415.1 Fimbriiglobus sp.
GCTGACCACGGCGAAGGAGGACGGCACGGAACTCTTCGCGGTCTGCTTGAATCGGGCCGATGGCAAAGTGCTCCACGACATCAAGCTCTTCACGGTGAAGAGTCCCGCGGACATCCGGAAGTACAACAGCTTCGCCACGCCGACGCCGGTGGTCGAAGCGGGCCGAGTTTACCTCCACTTCGGCAGTGACGGCACAGCGTGCTTGGATACGAAGACGGCCGAAGTGCTCTGGAAGCGCGACGATCTGCCGTGCAATCATTTCCGCGGGGCCGCGTCCTCGCCCGTCCTGTTCGAGAAGAAACTGCACCTCACGTTCGACGGGTACGACCAGCAGTACGTGGTGGCGCTCGATGCCGAGACGGGCAAGACGGCGTGGAAGAAGGATCGCGCGATCAAGTTCAAGAGCGACAACGGCGACATGAAGAAGGCGTTCGCGACGCCGAGCATTTTGGAAGTGGACGGCAAACCGCAGCTCGTCTCCCCTGCGGCCGAGGCGACGATCGCGTACAACCCGACGAACGGCGATGAACTCTGGCGCATCGCGCACGGCGGCATGAACGAAGCCTGTCGGCCGGTGCTGACGAACGGCCTCATCATCCTGAGCAGCGGGCATACGTCGAACTTGCTCGCGGTGAAGGCGGGGAAGCAGGGCGAACTCGGGAAAGATGCGATCGCGTGGGAGTTCGCGAAGCAGGCTCCGTCGAAGCCCTCGGTGCTGGCGGTGAAGGATCACCTCTACTTCGTCAACGACTCCGGCGTCGCCTTTTGCCTCGAAGCGAAGTCCGGCACCAAAGTCTGGCAGGAGCGGCTCGACGGAGCATTCGCGGCCTCGCCGACAGTGGCCGATGGGCTGATCTACTTCCCCGGCGAGAACGGCACGACCAGCGTGGTGAAGGCCGATCCGAAGTTCGCGCTGGTGAAGGCGAACAAGCTCGCCGACGGCTGCCGGGCGACGCCGGCCTTTGCGGACGGGAAGATCTATCTGCGGACGTACACGCATCTGTACTGCATCGGGGCGAACTGAGGTGGCCAAGCCTTTCGATGCGACTCTGAACGCGATGATCGATCTCGACCCCGCCGAGTGGGCCAAGGCGTTTGCAAGTCCGCGCATCGAGCCCGGCGATCCGATCGAGGTACTCGATACCGATTTGGCGACGACGCTCCAAGCGGACAAGCTCTTTCGGATCGGTGGGGCGCACCCGAGTTTGCTGCATCTGGAACTCGAAGCGAACCCGCGTTCCGGCATCCCCCGCGATCTGATGCGGTACAATACGCTGATCGATCACGTTCACAGCCTGCCGGTCGAGTCGGTTCTGATCCTGCTGCGACCCAAAGCGCAAGTCAGCGATCAAACCGGAGTGTACCGACGGTTGGATCCGCGGGGAGAGTTGATCGCAGAGTTCCGCTATCGCGTCGAGAAAGTCTGGGAGAGATCGGTCGACGACTGGCTCAACTGCGGCCCCGGTTTGGCCCCACTGGCACTCTTGACCGAAGAGGCAAATTCGCGGATGGAGAGTTCGCTGGATCGCTTCCGCGACTCACTTCTGGAACACGGCTTGGACGACCGGACCTACAGGAGTCTGATGAGTTCCTCGTACGTCCTCTGCGGTCTGCGGCACGACAGCATTCGTATCGAATCCCTTTTCCGGAGGTTCAGCATGCTTTTGGAAGAATCGACGACCTATCAGGCCATCCTCGAAGAGGGACGCAACAGAGGCTTGAGTCAGGGCTTGAGTCAGGGGATCGTCGCGACCCTCCTCGAGCAGGGCGAAGAGCGATTCGGCCCCGCGCCGGAACCGGCCGTGGCCGCTTTGCAATGCATCGCGGATCCGAATCGGCTCCGCCGTCTCGCGAAGCGGCTCTTGAGTGCAACGAGCTGGGACGAACTCCTCGCCACCGCCTGAAAACAGCCGGACGACCCCGCGCCGAGATCCTTCTCGGTGATGTGGGGCCGTCCGGTGTTTCGCCGCGGAAGCGATCAGCTCTCGCGCTTGGCCTCCGCCAGGGTGCGGATCCGCTCGCCGAGGAGGGCCACGTCGAACGGCTTCTTGAAGACGTCGTCGAACCCGTACTCCTTGAGCTTTTCCGGCTCGGCCTCGTCTTCGCCGGCGAGGCCGACGATGAGCGTGCCGGTATAGGCGTCGATCTTCCGCAGGTTCGCGGTGATCTGGATCGACTCGCTCCGACCCAGCGACAGGTCGATGACGATCGAATCCGGGTTGAAGCTGTGGGCGAGGCTGCCGGCCTGGAAGCCGCTGCTGGCGTACTCGAATTTGAAGTCTTCGGCGTCCGGCAGCAGTTCCTTGATCCGGTCGTTGAAGAGCTTCTCGGTGCCGATGAGCAGCACCTTGTGGAGCTCTTCTTCCTCAAGGTCCCCGAGGGGCATGTTGTGGTCCTTGAGGAACCGGATCAACTGCTCCCGCGGGATCCGGCGATCCTGGCTACCGGGGATGCGATACCCCTTCAGCCGGCCGCTGTCGAACCACTTGGACACAGTCCGCGGCGCGACTTTGCAAATCTTGGCGACTTGCCCAGTCGTAAACACTTTTTTCATGGCCATGGGCACTCCAGTACGAACGCGTGTCCCCGGTGGGGTGTCCGCACGGCCGCCGTGTTCAATCCGTTGAACCGGTCGGCCGGGCGGGTGTCACCCCTCGCCTGCGGGGGCAGACGACGGGGAACCGGGGCCAATGTGGGTTCGGCAGAACCTTCCGCGGGACGACCGCAGGCTCGCCGTTATCGGCGGCTTGGAATCTCGGTGCGGCTGAGGTAGTCTGAGGTTCCGACGCGGATTTCATCGACCGGAGTGCGCCCGTAAGATAAGCAGTTCCTGTGGAATCGGGGAACTGGGGCGACCGCACCGATCTTGCCTCCGCGCGAAAACTCCGGAACCACCGCAACCGATCCGCAGCTTCCAAACAACCGCGATTTCTGCAACGATCATCGAAAGGGGCAGCGCCTTTCCTTGAACGGCAAGTCGTGCTTTGCCGGCACCATTCGCATCGGTGGGTGTCGATTGGTCCGGGCGCGACGGTTGTGCGGCTTGGGCTACTGTGGGATCGTACCGTGCGGAGGGGCTGCGCGGGTCGTAGGCGATGGGAGATGGGCCGGAAAAATCGCTACCGCTTGCCGGATTTGCCGGACTGCGCGACTTTGAGGCGCTCCGGGTGAGGCGGAAGGATCGCTGCGACCGGCCCAATCGGAAAAATCCGACAGAGCTGGGTTGCGTGAGCACCCGGAGGAAAAAGCAGAACTACGGCCGTTTCTGTTCGAACAAGTCGGTGGTCCGGCACCAGAAATCCCCGCCTAGCCGAGCAACGGTTTGCAGCTTCCGCGGATCGACCCGCCCCGATTCGTCGAGCACTTCGTCGGCCGCGTGGATCATCACCACTTCGCCGATCACCAGATTCCCGGCGATGCTCCCGGTGCCCGTCGGGATGATCTGAAGCACGCGGCACTCCAGCGCCGTCGGGGCTTCGGCGATCCGCGGTGGCCTCACTTTCTGCGATGGGATCGTGTGCAAGCTCGCGAGTTCGACTTCGCTTTCATCCGGCGGCACTTCTTTCGAGGTGAGGTTCACCGCCTCGGCCAGCGACGCCACGGAGGAATGGACGACGAACTCGCCCGTGGCTTCGAGGTTCAGCAGCGTATCCTTCTTGGTGCCGTCGCGCCGGCGCGTCGGTGAGAAGACGACCACCGGCGGATTGGCCCCGAAGGCGTTGAAGAAGCTGAACGGAGCGAGGTTCACGATCCCCTGCGCCGAGATCGTCGTGACCCAAGCGATCGGCCGGGGCGTGACGATGCCGGTGAGCAAGTGGTACGTCTCGACGAAGTTCTGCGAATTTGGCTCGTGCTGCATCGGTCAATCCTTCCAAGACAGCGGGTACGTCGGATCATCGTAGGCCATCCCCTGCACCGTCGGGTGCAGCGGGCGGAAGGTATCGACCATCACGGCGAGTTCGTCGGTGCGGGTCATGTCCCAGCTCGCGCGGATGGTGCCGGGGTGCGGGCCGTGCGGGATGCCGTGGGGGTGGAGCGTGAAGGAGCTCTCCTCGACGCCGCGCCGGCTGCCGAACTTGCCCCGGACGTAGTAGAGCACTTCGTCCGACTCCACGTTGCTGTGGGCGTACGGGATCTTCACCGCCTTCGGATGCGTGTCGAGCATCCTCGGGGCGAACGTGCAGACGACGAAGCCGCCCTGGCTCTCGAACGTCTGATGGATCGGCGGCGGCTGGTGGATCGTGCCGGTGATCGGCTCGAAATCGTCGGCGTTGAAGGTGAACGGGTAAACCTGCCCGTCCCAGCCGACGACGTCGAACGGATGATGGGCGAGGATGTACCGCGTCTGCCGGGAGCCATCTTTGATGACCACAGGCGTTTCTTCATCCCGATCGATCGGCACCAACTCCGTTGGTCCATGGAGATCGCGTTCGCAGAAGGGTGCCCCGAGACGGAACTGACCGTCGGCATTCAGATAGCGGGTCGGGAAACCGAGGTGGCCTGTCGATTCGACGATGAGCAAATCGGGCTGTACCGCAGCATCGAATTCCAATTGATAGGTTGTGCAGCGCGGGATGACGACGAAATCGAACGGCTTGAACGCGAGCTTGCCGAAGTGCGTGTGCAGGGTCCCCGAGCCGTGGTGCACGAAGACGAGTTCGTCGGCAAGGGCGTTCCGGA
>JAYVTJ010000513.1:0-3844 GCA_043774415.1 Fimbriiglobus sp.
CGGCAGCGTGAACTGGGCCTACGCACCGGCGTTCTACGTATTCGATTACTTCCCCGACGGCACCATCGCCAGCGTGAACCGCACCCGCGCCGATGTCCCGGCGGTCATCGAACCCTGCACCATCAACTGCGACTTCGACGACATCCCCCTGCCGACGAAGCCGGTGATTCCGTTCGTTCAGACGCCGCACGACCGGCTCGCCATCGAGATCATGCGCGGCTGCCCGCACCAATGCCGCTTCTGCCAGAGCACCACGATCAAGCGCCCGCTGCGGATGCGCTCGGTCGAAACCATCGTGCAGGCGGCGCTCGACAGTTACCGAAATACGGGAACCAACGAGATCAGCCTGCTGTCGCTGTCGAGTTCGGACTACCCGCACTTCGAGCAGCTCGTGAAGCGGATGCACGAGGTCTTCAATCCGCTCGGCGTGAACGTGAGCCTGCCGAGCCTGCGCATCAACCACCAACTCCGAACGCTGCCGGGGCTGATCCAGGGCATCCGCAAGGCTGGGCTGACGCTGGCGCCCGAAGTGGCGCGCGACGACATGCGCGAGCAGATACGCAAGAAGATCAAGAACGACGACTTGTACGAGGGCTGCCGGGAGGCCTTCAAGCACGGCTGGTCGAAGGTGAAGCTCTACTTCCTCTGCGGATTGCCGGGGGAGCGCTCCGTCGATCTCGACGGGATCATCGAGATGTCCGAGCGGATCAGCCAGATCGGCAAGGAAGTGACCGGCCGGTACAAAGACGTGACGGCTAGCGTGTCGAACTTTGTGCCGAAGCCGCATACGCCCTATCAGTGGAACGGGATGCAGACGCGCGAATACCTGCGCTGGGCCGGCGACTACCTGCACCGCCAGAAGACGAACCGCAGCGTGAAGGTGAAGCAGCACGACATCGAAACCAGTTTGCTCGAAGGCATCCTCACCCGCGGGGACAGGCGGGTGTCCCCGGCGCTGCACGAGGCCTGGAAGCGCGGCGCCCGCATGGACGGCTGGCGCGAGTGCTTCAAAGCCGACCTCTGGTGGAAGGTGTTCGACGATCTCGGCATCGATACCGCGTTCTACAGCCAGCGCCAGCGGCCGATGGGCGAAAAACTGCCGTGGGACCATGTGAACGTGAAGAAGGGCCGGGCGTACTTGGAGAAGGAGCAGGACCGCAGCGTGATTCAACTGAAGGTGATGGCCGAAGCGGTGGCGGATGGGCCGGGCTGCGGGTGAGGGTTTTTGTAGGGTGGGTCGAGTCTTCGAGCCCCACCTTCGATCGATGCCGGGCGGTGGGACTCGAAGACTCGGCCCACCCTACGAGATCGGCGGTATCTTCAGCGCCGAAATGACCAGTCCCCGCTTCACGCCCTGCACCACCGCGATCTCCGTCAGGTGCCCCATCGGCACGAATCCCAGCGCATTGTTCATCTTTCGGGTCGCATCGTTGTGATCGAAGTAGAAGCTCAGCAGCGTCGTCACGCCCAACTTCGGGCAGGCCTCGATCATCCGCTTCTTCAGCGCCGTGCCGATGCCTCGCCGCTGGTGGGCGGTGGCGATGTAGGTGCTCACTTCCGCCGTGGCGTCGTAGGCGGGTCGGCCGGCGTAGAAGGAGGTCAGCCCGATCCAGGCCACGATCTCCCCGTCGATCTCGGCGACCCAGATCGGGCGTTTGACGGGGTCGAATTTCCGGAACCAATCGATGCGGTCGGCGACTGCAATCGGCGCGGTGTCGGCGGTGGAAGTGCCGCCGGGAATGGACAGGTTGTAGATCTCGACGATGGCCGGCAGGTCGGCCTCGGTCGCGTCGCGGATGTGCATCAGTGCGACCGGTGCGGGGACGTGTAGTTCGGCTCGAACGCTTCGTCCTTGTGGTGGCTCAGATTCAGCGGAGTGGCGATCAGGAGCATCGCCGCGCACTGCGATTGGAACGCGCCGTTCCAATCGCCCCCTTTCGCCTGCCCCTCGGCGACGGCTTTCAGCTTGTGGTACCCGTCCCAATCGATCTCCAGATCCGCCGCTTCGGCCACCGCCTTCGACTGCTCGCTCTGGTCGGCGATCCGCTCGCACAGACCCCGGTCGATCTGGAAGCGGTACTCCTTGTAGACCTGCACGACGCGGTCGGCGGTCTCCTGCGTGGCGTCGGCGTCGCGCGTCCGCTTCCGGTACTGGAGGATCAGCCCGGCCAGTCCGCCGAGCGTGGCGAGGGCCGCGATGCCGAACGCGGGCACTGCGGCCGAACTCCCTTCGGAGCGGAGCCAGATTGAGAGGGCCACCAGCGCCCCGCCGACTGCAAGGCCCGTGAGCGGCCATGTGACGCGGCGGCCCCACCATTTGAACAGTCCGACGAGCTTCCGCGGAGCCGCGGGAATCGCTCCGCCGAAACTGTTGCCGTCGCCGCGCGGCACCTGCACGATCAGCGCCGTGATGTTGTCCGAACCCCCGCGGAGATTCGCCAGGGCGACCAGGAACGCGCAGGCTTCGGTCGCGGGGAACGTGCTGACGACGGCGCCGATTTCATCCGGCTTGACGTGGTTCGTGAGGCCGTCGCTGCACAGGACGAACGAGTCTCCGGCTTCGACGGGGTGCGGCCCTTCGACATCGACCTCCACCTCGGCCTCGGGCCCGAGCGAGCGGATGATCACGTTCTTCTTGAAGTCGCCGAGCTCGTCCGGATCGATCCCCTGCCGCCGGGCGATCTCCCAGACCCACGAGTGGTCGAACGTCAACTGCTCGACTTTCCCGGCGCGGATGCGGTACGTCCGGCTGTCGCCGACGTGGCCGAGCCAAGCCCCTTCGGGCCTCAGGAAGAGCGCGGTGCCGGTGGTGCCGAGGCCCTTGAATTCCGGGTTGTTCACGCCGATCTGGAAGATGCCGGCGTTCGCTTCTTCGAACGCCCGGCGGATCGCTTTGGCGGGGCCTTCGCCGACGACGTGCTTCGTGTAGGTCATCGGGATATCGCGGACGGCTTTGGCACTCGCCTTCTCGCCGACCGCATGTCCGCCCATCCCGTCGGCGACGACGAAGACGTGCCCGGTCACTTCGAAATGGGTGGCGTCCGTGGCGGGCTGAACGGCACACGCGTCCTGATTGTGGCTGCGCCGGATGCCGACATCCGTGAGGCTCGCGTACCGGATTTTTTGCGGGACCGCCACCGGCATCACCGTGGATTCAATGGGAGAGAGAGTCAACGGCATTGTAGGACGAACCGCGCGGCGACCGCCGAAAACCCCGACTTGACCCGGCGCGGACCGGGCGGTATGCCGACCCGCCTTCCAAAGATACCGCGCCGGCCAGCCGAAAGCAGGGCGAACATGCTCCACCGGACGGGTGTACTCCTGCTGTTCGCCGTTGCGACCGGACTGGCCACCGGCTGCGTCGATCGGCGCTTCACCGTGCGGACGAACGTGCCGGGCGCACAGGTCTCCCGCGATGGGACCGCGCTCGGCCCCGCGCCTGTGGATGCCCGCTACGATTATCCCGGCTATTACGAATTCCGGGCCGTGGCCCCCGGATACGAGCCGCTCGTCGAACGGGTGAAGTTCAAGGCGAAGTGGTACGACTATCCCGGTCTCGATCTGGTCGCCGAGGTGATCTGGCCCTTCCGCATCGAAGATGTGCGCACGGTGAACCTCACGCTCCTGCCGGCGAAACCCGTGCGGACGGACGAGCTGATCCAGCAGGCCGACGGCCGCCGGGCGCAGGGGAAAGCGCTGCCGCCGTCGTCGGTCCCCGACGATCCCGCTCCGATTCCGGGGCGATGAAGGCGGTCGGGAAACGAATGCGTTGCAGAAGTTAGCCCGGCGCGCGAGCGAGGGCGACCTTTGGGGAAGCGGAGATTCGATACTCGGCGCGCCACCC
>JAYVTJ010000514.1:0-2659 GCA_043774415.1 Fimbriiglobus sp.
CGATCGCGTTGATGTTGTGCGTGAAGAGCAGGCCGACAATGGTGCCGAGCAAACAGCCGACGACGCCGAGCATCAGCCCGTAGCCGAGGAAGATGCCGAGGATGCCGGAGCCGGAAGCGCCGAGCGATTTCATTACGCCGATGTCGCGGGTCTTCTCCGAGACGATCATGCTGAAAATGGCCAGCACGCCGAAGCCGGCCACGCCGATGATGAGGAAGAGCAGCAGGTTCAGGATACCCCGCTCCATGTCGATCGCTTCGAGGATCGGCCCCTGCTGCTGCTGCCACGATTGCACCTGCGCTTCCGGGGCCGGCATCAGCTTCTGCAGTTCGGGCACGAATGTCTTGTGGACGAACCTGTCGTCGTTGCGGCAGTTGTCCTTCAGGCGGATCTGCACGACGTTCACGCGGTTGTCCATCCCGCGGATGCGCTGGAGATCTTCGAGAGGCACGTAGACGAAGCTGCTGTCGTACTCGCTCATTTCGGACTTGAAGAAGTCGGCGATGATGAAGGTCGCCGACACCGGCTTCGTCCCGCTCGCCCCGACGGTGGCGATGAAAATCTCGTCGCCGGGCATCAAAATCGCCCGCTCTTCGGTCTTGTTCGTATCGGGATCGGTGAACGAGTAGTGCCCCATCGAGTAGCCGAGGATCGCCCCCGGCAGTCGCGGTGCGGCATCCGGATTCAGCTTCGGCGGATCGAGCGGATCGGCGGCTCCCGGCACGAGCTTCGGCTGCGGCAGGAACGCGAACGGATCCTCGACCTTCCCCGGCACCGCGGGGTTGGGGCTCCAGTCGAATCCGCCGGTGCGGTCGAGTGCCAGATTCTGCTCGAACCGGCGCCGCGCATCGGGTGTCAGGTCGAAGCTCGGGTTCGGCGCGTTCTTCTGCCGCACGAGGTACTCGGAGAAGCCGCCGACTTTGGCCTGCTTCGCGGGATCGACGCCGACGAGCCGGACCTGCTTCGTGATCGGGATTTTGCGGCCGAAGCGGTCGCGCACCGTGAACTGGACGAGGGCGAAGGTCTCGATGTTCGGCGACAGCGCTTCGACGCTCTCCCCGGCCGGGCCGCTGCGGATTTTGCGCTCGAGTTCCTCGGGCGAATCGTCGAAGCCGTCGGAGCGGTCGGTCTCGACGCGGACGTCCGAAAGGATGTTCTTGAGGCGGTCCTTCAGCTTGTTGCTGAAGCCGCTCATGACGCTGTTGACCACGATGAGCGTGGCGACGCCGAGCATGACGGAGACGATGCAGACGAACGCGAGGTAGCGCGTGCGCAGGTACCGCAAGCAGAGCAGGAGCTTGTACACGGGATTCCTTCCCGGGGTGTGCGGACGGTTCCTCGACGGGCGACTTGTAGCAGGTCTGGGCAAGCGGGGAAAGGGGAAGTCGGGTCGCCTTGTAGAGCCCGGATCCGCTCCGTAAAGTGGAGTGATCGGCATTCGTAGCTCAACTGGATAGAGCATCGGTCTTCGGAACCGAGGGTTGGGGGTTCGAATCCCTCCGAGTGCACTAGGATTTATAGGGGTTCATAGGGGTCGGTGAAAATCGGGTCGTGCTGGTTGCACCCCGGGTTGCACCAACTCCAAGGGCAACGCGAGGATTTGCTGCTCCCAATTTCTGGCTCTGCATGCTCTGCGATGGGAAAAACGCCTTTGGTTGTTCAGCCTTAGGAAAGCCATCGTACTACTCGCAGGCGGGAGCGCTCATTCAAGCGGGAAGGTGAAGCTGTGCCACATCGGTCAACGGATCAAACAAAGAAGCCCCCGAGTTCAACTCGGGGGCTTCTTTTATTTCACAGGCCGCTCATCACTCCAGAACGACGGCGAGCGCCTTCGCCCCGAAGCTCTCGACCAGCTCCGCCTTCACCGCTTCGACGCTGCGGCACGCCTTCTCGCCCGTCACGTCGGCGTCGTCGCCGTCCACCCGCCAGTACTCGAGTAGGTAGCCGGGCTGCTTGTTCGGCGCCGACTGACCGACAACCCGGAGCCGCCGCGCGTGCTGCCCAACAGCGGCAGCACGCCGTAATCATCAACCTAGCAGATAAGGGAAGGGCTTTAGAATCTCTTAAATCCGTTTCTCAGCTTGCGATCTAGCCTACTTCGCTTTGCCCCATCTGGCGAGCGCAGCCTTGCGGGCTATATCAGATCGCTGTTTGCGGGTGAGCTTGTTTGCTCTGGCAACTCCGCCTTTTTCCCCGCCCAGCTTGCCCCGAGCGACCGCAGCCGCATCTTTGCCCGCGTCCGGGTCTGGCGTCTTCGCAGCTTGCCCCGTGGCTTCCGCGACAATGCGGAACGCCATCGTGCTGGCGTCTTCGCGGAGCTTCGGCGTCTTCTGCTTCGGTGTCTTTGCCATGAAGTGAGGGTATCATGAACCCCTTGGCTGAGCAAGTGTCGGACGGGGGACGGTCGATGGCCGACAATCGCGAGTCGAACCGGGGGAATTGCCCGGTTTGCAAAGGCACACTGACTATTGAAGGCTTGGTGCCCTCAAGATCGTTATGGAGCCGAAGGCTTGCATTTCGGCCGAAATCTAGCTGGATTGAAACGTTCGACCTCGACGCGATGGCGTGTCTGACCTGCGGTCACATCAGCTTCGTGCTGAGCGAAGCCGACCGGGTGCACTTGTTTCAGAACGCCGCACTCTATGGAGAGAAAACTTCA
>JAYVTJ010000515.1:0-2850 GCA_043774415.1 Fimbriiglobus sp.
TTTCCCTGCGCAGTGTCGGTTGCGCGTATCGGGAAAGAAAGTCAGAATCACCGCGCCCGCGCATCCCGACATGAGGGCAACGGCGTGTGTGTTCAACTCTAGCCGGGGCGCGGGAATCCGGATCCGAGGCGTCATAATCGGAACTTTGGATCGTCACTTTTGAATTATTTGTTCACTACTGACATTCGGTATCTCATCGACCCGCGTTAGCATTCCGGAAATGGCCGACGAAATTCTCCATCGACCCTTCCGTCTGGCCATGGCCGGCTCGCGCGATCTCCGCGATTCCGGATTCGTCTTCGACAAGCTCATGCACTTCCTTTCGCAGCGCTACTCCGATGTGGTGATTCTGCATGGAGGCTGCCGAGCTGCCGACGTGATCGCCGACGCCGAAGCGCTGCTCGCCTTCCCGCCACACCCAGTCTTCCTCGGCACGCAGGACGCGACCAGCTGCGCGGTCGGGACGCGGACGCCGATCGTGATCTTCTGGCTGGACATCGACAGGGTGGGGATGGTGCGCGAAGTGAAGAAGGTCGTTAGCTACAACCGTAAAGCGCTCAAGTGGGACGTTCTGGTGTATTCACTGTCGATGTGCCGGGAGATCCGGCGTGGGGTACGTAATGTAGACGACTGAGCGTCGCTTCAGGCGATGCGACCGAAGCACCTGAGGCGAGAGGGGGGGAATTGACGTACACTCGTCCAGATACCCGTCGCGCTAGCCCAAATGACACCGCCGTCTCTGCGGAGACGGCCAGTACCATTACGTAGGACTTTTACGGAAGATGTACTCAACGACTGAAAATCCAGCCCTCATAGAAGTTGGAAGTATGTCCGGCAAGGCAACCCGTCGGTCCCGAACCTCGGTGCAAATAGGACGTAACGGGCCTCACTTCTTGCTTTCCCATTCACTCCGCGAGACTGCACACCGAAAACCGATGTGGGAAGCGCTCGTATCCACAGCTGTCCCTTGCCGCGCGGCGGGTCGATAACTCTCGCAATAGTCGGCGTGGCAAAGGAACGATCCCCCCCGCGTCACCCGCTTGGGAACGAGCGGCTCGCGAGGATCCCAGAAATCCTCCGGCCCCTTCGGGTCGATCGTCAACGTGCGGCGCGCGAGGTAGGCATCCGCCCGATACCAATCCGAACACCACTCCCAAGCATTGCCGGCCATGTCGTACAACCCGTAGCCATTCGGCGCATAGCTCTTCACCGGAGCCGTGCGTTCCCATCCGTCCGCATTGGTGTTCCGGTCTGGAAACGTCCCCTGCCAAATGTTGGCCTTCGCCCCCTCGCCGTCGGATACGGACTCGTCTCCCCAGCAGAATCGCTTACCCGCCAGCTCTCCCCGGGCGGCGTATTCCCACTCCGCCTCGGTGGGCAGTCGCTTGCCGGCCCACCGGGCATATGCGTTCGCGTCGTCCCAGTTCACATGGACGACCGGATGCTGTTCACGGCCATCCAGATTGCTCCCCTGGCCTTCGGGGTGTTTCCAACACGCACCGGCAACCCACTTCCACCAGCGCAAGGGATCGTCCAAAGGCACGGCGAACGCCGGTGGCGTGAACACCAACGATCCGGGCACGAGGTCTGCAACCGGTTTCGGCGTGCCGGGGGGGAGTTGCTTTTTCAATTCCTCCCAATCCGGAATTCGCTCGGCGCAAGTCACGTACCCCGCGGCGCCGATGAACGCTTGAAACTGAGCGTTCGTCACTTCGTGTTCGTCCATCCAAATCCCTTCGAGCCGCACCGCATGGGCTGGGCGTTCATTCCCCGGAGAGTTCGCATCGGAGGTGCCCATCGCGAATTCGCCACCCGGAATCCAAACCATCTCCGGCGGTGGGTTGGACTTCGGTTTGGGACGGAGGCCAAACTCGTAGGCGATGCCCGTGAGGGCCATGGCGACCACGATTCCCGAGCCGATCCACACCGGACGACGGAAGCGCCAGACGCGTCGATCTGGTGCGGACGGTACGGCGGGAACCGTCCGCGGACGTCTCGGTTTCTTGTTGGATGACATAGAAGGCACATTTCGGTAGTGGTCCATTAGTGTGTTGATGATTCCCGGATCAGTTCTTCGATTGTCCAAACGTGGTCGGTGAGTCCGGCCTTCATCGCCGGGGTGATCTTCAACGTCAAGTGTACCCGGCAGAAGTTGTAGAAGGCGAACTGGATCGCCAGCGATAGTTCGTGGTTCTCCCACTTCTTGCTGAACGCATTCGTCAGCCGCGTCATCCGGCGATTCTGCATGCGGATCGTGAGGTTGTGCCGTTCAATGTGCGAGGTCGATACCTTCTTCAAGTCCGGACTTCCATTGCGGGGCACTTTCACCGAACCCGTCACTTCGCCGGGGCTGTACTTCGATTCCTTCCCGTCGTCTTTGGTCGCGTACTGCTTAATCAGTTGAGCGAAGTCCGCAAGTGGGAGAGCAGCGGGCATCGCCGTGGTGTAGGGCTTGAAGCCGTCCGTCGTGAGTTGGAATTGGCCCGTCGTCGCCTTCGCCAGCTTGTCCGCAAAGTAAGCCGTGTCTTCCGTCGAACGAACGCCGAGATGCCACGCGAGCATGAGCTTCGTTTCGCGTTCAATCGCGGTGAAGCAGTAGGCATCCCCGGCGTCCACAAGTTCGGGATGCTTCCGCATCCGAGTCTTTTCCTTCATGCCGACGAAACCCCATATTTCATCGCACTGGACATCGACGACGGGCAAGTTTTTGATGCGGCCTTCCAGCATCGACTCGCACCGCTTGCCGACGCGGACCATGAGCGCGAGAATCGTCTTCCGTTCGGTGCCCGACAGCCGAGCAGACGCGCGGAGGCTGATGCCTTCCAAGATCATGTTCAGGCACTTCACCGC
>JAYVTJ010000516.1:0-5403 GCA_043774415.1 Fimbriiglobus sp.
CACGTGAAGGCTATCGCTCGGAGTTTGAAACCTACCGGAAGGGTCCACATGCGAACTCTACTTGCATTCGTCATCCTCTGTACATCGGCATTCGCAGAACCCGCGCCGACCGCAGAGCCGAAACTCTCGGAACTCAAACCGACGTTCGTTCTCGCCGGAACTCATAGCGCGATCCGCAAGGAACGGCTTGTCGTCGTGACCGAAGAGCAGAAGTGGAAGGAACTCTGGAAGGAGCACCGTGGGAAAGAGTCGAAGTTCACCGAACATCGACAGGAACTGACTCTCGATTTCAAGACTCACTACGTCGCAGCGATTCTCACAGGGACTTTATCGGATTTGAGCGCCACTGCGTTCTCGCGCGGCGATGAAGTTTTGATCCAGTTCGATGCCCATGGGATTCAGACACTGGAAGGTGGATTCTCCACAGCCGATAAGCGCTCGGCCCATGATTGTGCGAAAGAGAAGGCGATCGCGGAGTACTGTTTTCTGATCCTTCCGAAGCCCATCAAAACTGTGATCTTCGAGAGGGATTGTCGCGAACAACTCGGCCATCCGCCATTGTGGAAAGAGAAAGCCCGCTTTCCTTCGCCGAAAAGCGAGAAGTGAGACCTCACGCGATGTTCCCCACCCCCTTCGGTCGCTCGTTCCTCGATCGCCGGTCGTTCCTCGGCGATGCCGGGAACGGACTCGCCGGGATCGCGCTCGCCGCACTCATCGCCGAAGCTCAGGAGAAAGGGCCGCTCGCGCCGATCATCCGGCCGGATGCCCCGCTCGCTCCCCGCAAGCCGCACCATGCGCCCAAGGCTAAGCGCGTCCTCACCATCTTCTGCTCCGGGGCCGTCAGCCACCTCGACAGCTTCGACTACAAACCCGAACTGGTGAAGCGCGACGGGCAGGCGATGCCGGGCGATAAGCTCGTGACGTTCCAGGGGGAGAACGGCAACCTCACGAAGCCGCTCTGGAAGTTCTCGCCGCGCGGCAAGTCCGGGAAGATGATCTCCGACCTCTTTCCGAAGCTCGCGACTCTGGCCGACGACCTCTGCTTCCTGCACGGTATGACCGCCAAGAGCAACACGCACGGCCCGGCCGAGAACCAGATGAGCACCGGCTTCACGCTCGACGGCTTCCCGAGCGCCGGGGCGTGGGTCAGCTACGCCCTCGGCAGCGAATGCGACGATCTCCCCGCGTTCGTCGCGATTCCCGATCCGCGCGGCGTCCCTCAGGTCGGCCCGAACAATTGGGGCAGCGCTTTCCTCCCGGCCGTGTTTCAGGGCACCGCGTTCTCCGCCGACAGGCCGATTCCGAACTTGAACCGACCGGCGGCGATCTCAGAATCGACCGACGGCGCCACTCGGGATTTCTTGAAGCTGCTGAACGAAGAGCATCTGAAGGCCCGCCCCGGCGATACCGAACTCGCGGCCCGCATCGCCAGTCACGAACTCGCGGCCAAGATGCAACTCCGGGCGAAGGAAGTCGCCGACCTGAGCAAGGAGCCGAAAAGCGTGCACGAGGAATACGGCACCGGCGACGCGAACAAGGTGAAAGCCGGGTTCGCCCGCAATTGCCTGCTCGCCCGCCGACTGCTGGAGCGGAATGTCCGGTTCGTCCAGCTCTTCAACGGCTCGTATGCGATGGGCGAAGGCGTCGGCAACTGGGACGGGCACCGGGCGCTGAAGGATCAGTACTCGATCCACGCCCCGATCTTCGACGGCCCCTGCGCGGCGCTGTTGAACGACCTGAAGCGCACGGGATTGCTGAAGGACACCCTCGTGGTTTGGGTGACGGAGTTCGGCCGGATGCCGACGTTCCAGAAGGGGGCGAGCGGCCGTGATCACAACCCGAAGGGCTTCACCGTCTGGCTCGCCGGGGCCGGGGTGAAAGCCGGGTTCAGCCATGGGGCCACCGACGACTTCGGGCACAAGGCCGTCGAGGGCGAGACGAGCATCTACGATCTCCACGCCACGATCCTGCACATCCTCGGCCTCGATCACGAACGGTTGACGTTCTATCACAACGGCATCCTCCGGCGGTTGACCGACGTGCACGGGTCGGTGATCAAGCCGATTTTGGCGGAGAATATCCCGAAATAGAATGAATCGGTCGCGGGGGACGCGCCTCTATCGGGTGCGTTTCCCGCTGTGCCCCCGAGATGCTGCCGTGTTGCCCGCCCGACTCACCGGATATCTGCGCACGCTCCGTGAAGGGAATCCCTCCCCGGACGCCGCGCTCTTGGCCCGCTTCGCCGAGGGCCGCGACGCGGAAGCATTTGAACTCCTCGTCTGGCGGCACGGCGCGCTCGTCCTCGGCATCTGCCGGCGCATCCTGCGCGATCACCACGCCGCCGAAGACGCCTTCCAAGCCACCTTCTTGATCCTCTCCAGACGGGCCGGCTCGATCCGCGGCCCGCTTCCGCCGTGGCTTCATTCGGTGGCCCGGCGGATCTGTTTGCGCTCGCTCCGGCACCGCATGCAATCCTTGCCGGATGATGTTTCTAGCCCCTGCGAGATCCCGTCGTTCGAGACGCGCGAAATCCTCGCGGTGCTCGACGCGGAAATCGCCCGGCTGCCCGAGAAGCACCGCCGCGTGATCGTGCTCTGCTACTTGCAAAATCTCACCGCCGAAGTTGCGGCCCGGGAACTCGGCATCCCACGCGGCACCGTGCTATCCCGGCTCGACGCCGCCCGCCGAAAGTTGCAAGAGGCGCTCGGCCGACGCGGGATCGCCCCGGTTGCGATCCTGACCGTCACACTGGGTCACGCGGTCCCTTCGGCCGCACTCGTGCGGACCGCACAACAAGCGGCGCTCGCATTCACCGCCGGGTCCGCAAGCACATTGATCACCCAACTGGCCATCGAGGTTCTGCACATGACGACGCGCAAATGGATCGCCGGCACCGCCCTCGGGGTGATCGCCCTCGCTTTCGCCTCCACGGGCGTGGGTCTGCTCACCGCGAACGGTCCGGTCGGCTCGCAGGCGGTGGCGCAGGCTCCGGCGACACCGAAGCCGGCCGACGGACCCGAGTCCAAGACCAAGAAAGATCAGTCGATCCAGCTCCAAAGGACCGAAGCGGAACTGATGACGCGCATCGGATTGATCGCCGACCTAGCTGCGAAGGAAAAAGGTAAGCGCGGCGCGGGCATCAGCCCGAGCGCACTCCAGCAGGCGATCGACAAGATTGATCTGGAAGTGCTGGCAAAAGAGGAGAAATTGGTGATCGACCGAGCCAAACTCGAAGACATCCAGAAATTGTTGCGACCCGCCAAGGACTATCCCATGAAGTTTCCCGAATATAAGGACATATTTGTGGCGAACGAACGATTCTCGCTCGGCGGCTCCGGACCAGGTGCCGGTGGTGGTGGTCGAGGTAGCAGTGGGGGCTGGGGCAGTATCATCTTGGCCCAAAGCTCCGTAACGCTGGACACGTTTCCAGAACTTGCCGCATATGTGAACGAAGTCGACAAACTGAATGCCGAAGGCCAAAAGTTGCGGAGCAGCCTCTCGGCGGACAGCCCCAAATATGTCGAATACTTGGTCAAGCGGACAAAAGTGATCGAGTCATTCAAAGCGGATGTCTTTCCGATGATTCAAATGAAAGCGGTCAAAATGGCCCAGGAGCAACAGCACTCGCAGATCCAGATGGAGATCGAACAAGCTCTTCGTGTTGTCAAAAGTACGGAGGAATACCCGAATCGCGTTGCTAAGCGACGGGCGGAACTCGTCAAACGCCTGCACGAAACTACGAATGTCTCCGAAGAGCAAAAGATGCTCGACGACGAACTCCAAGTGCTCCGCGAGTTCCGCAAAGCGGTGCTGAAGCAGAAGCTCACGCTCAAACTGGAAATCGACGGCGTCACGCTGCCGGCCGAACCGAAGAAGTGAAGCGAAGTGGGTTGAAAGCAGAAAAGCCGACCGGCTTCGGGGGCGCTGCTTACCCCGTTGCCGGCCGGCTTCTCTAGTGGTACGATGCGCGATCTCCCCGGTTTATTGTTCCCGCCCGGAAAATTCCATGAACCTCGACCGCCGCTCGTTCCTCGCCGCCGGAGCTGCCGCCCTCGCTTCGCCACTGCTCACACGGGCCGCGGAGGATGCGCCGAAGTTCAAGCTCGGCATCGTCACCTACAACGTCCCCGCGACTTGGGATCTCCCGACGATCCTCAAGACCTGCCAGAAGGTCGGCATCGCGGCTGTGGAATGTCGGACGACGCACAAGCACGGCGTCGAACCGACGCTGACCGCCGACGAACGCAAGACGGTCAAGAAGCAGTTCGCCGATGCCGGGATCGTCTTCTGGGGCTGCGGGAGCGTCTGCGAATTCCACGCGGCCGACGAAACCGTGGTGAAGAAGAACATCGAGGAGTGCAAGCGGTTCGTCGATCTCGTGAAGGATCTCGGTGGGCTGGGCGTGAAGGTGCGGCCCAACGGCGTGGCCAAGGGTCACACGGTCGAGCAGGCCTGCACGCAGATCGGCACGGCTCTGAAAGAATGCGGCAAAGCGGCCGGCGATACGGGGATCGAAATCTGCGTCGAAGTCCACGGGGCCGTTTCCGCGATCCCGAAGAACATGCGGGCCATGATGGATGCCTGCGGGCACAAGTCGGTCGGCGTGACCTGGAACTCGAATGCCACCGACATCATCGACGGCAAACTCGACGAGGGCTTCGACCTGCTCAAGCAGTTCATCCGGTCGTGCCACGTCAACGATCTGACCAACGACAAGGCCGGGAAGTACCCCTACCGTGATCTGTTCAAGAAGCTCCGCGGCATCGGCTACGACCGCTACACGATGTGCGAAGTCGGCAAGACCTACGAACCCGAAGCCGGGCTGAAGTTTCTGACCGAGTACAAAGAACTGTGGGATTCGTTAGCGAAGGGCTGATGATTTCGACGATCGAAACCGTTAGCCCGACGCGCAAGCGAGGGCAACGATCCGGGTGATGCTGTGAGTATCGCAAATCCGTCACCCGCATTGTCGCCCTCGCTTGCGCGTCGGGCTAACGGGATCGTTCAGCCCTTACCGTTCTCCTTCTCCTTAACTTCCACGCTCTGTACTCCGTCGAGTTTGTTCAGTTCCGTTACGAAGGGGACCACCGTGCCCGGCTCGCCGCTGAGGCGGACGGTGTAGGTCACTTCCATCGCGGCCCCCTGCTTCGCGGTCGCGGCCCCGGTCGCCTTCACCACGGCGGAGTACTTGCGGATCACGGCGAGGAGCGCGGCCATATCCTGCCCCACCGCGATGCGCACGCAGAGCTGCAACCGCGGGGAACCTTGAATGCGGCCGTTCGGCACGACCCAGCGCATGATGACGGCGACGATCGTCACGGCGACAATCGCCAGCGCGGCCAGCAAGCCGTAGTTGGCCCCCACCGCCATGCCGACGACGACGGCGAAGATGACGAACGCCGT
>JAYVTJ010000517.1:0-6940 GCA_043774415.1 Fimbriiglobus sp.
GGATGTAGCCCCAGCGCTCGGGCCGGTGCATCTCGATGACCCCCTGCGGACTCCAGACCCAGTTGCGCTCCGGTTTGTCCTTGAGCTTCACCGTTTTGCCGTCCTTCACTTCGGTGTCCCATTCGACGCGCGAGAAGTTGATGCGCCACTGATCGCCGGGCTTCGGCGGCGCCGGCCAGTCGGTCAGTTCCTTCAAACTTGCCCAGGGCCAAGCGATCTCGACCGTCCAGCCGCGATCCTTGTCCTTCGGGTCGTTCAGAGTGCCGTCGATGTGTACGGCCGTCTTGAGCCCGGCAATTTCCCAGGCGTGGATGGCCTTGCCGCCATCGCGGTAGGGCTTCGTGAGCAGGAGATCCCACGTCGTGTTGCGGGCGTTTACCTCCAGTTCGCCGTAGAGGTGATTGTCGCCGTCGGGGTCGAGGAACACTTCGAAATCGGGATCGAGGAAGATGATGTCGTCGTGCTTGGTGAGCGTCGCCCAGACGTCCGGCTCCTCCATCTCCGCCGCGATGTAGAGGGCTTTGTCGTCCCAGAGCATCTTCATGCGGGTGCGGTGGTGCGGCTTCGGTTTTTTATCCCCTTCGATATCGACGAAGTCGTCGCTCCACGGCGCGGCCTTCCAAACTTCGTCGTCGAGTTTGCCATCGATCATCGGAGGCTTCGTGGCCTTCGGACATACGTAGCCTTTGGGGTGCGCTTTGGGGACGAACTCGGCGGGCTTCGCCGGCTGTGGGATCGCCAGTGGTGCGAGCGCGAGCGATGCGAGGATGATGGCCAGAGCGAGCCGCATGGATGGGCCTCATCGGGGAGTTCCGTTTCCAACATACCCGTTCGGCGGGATAGAATCATCCGTCCTGATGGCAATGTCCACTTGCTTTTAAGATTCCGACGAATTCTTTAGGTTCCGATGGTTCCGATGCGACCAGTCTCATTCCGGAAGGGGTGGGTGGAATTCCATCGGAACCGGAATCACAATCAAAAAGGGCGAGCCGATGCTGCCGTCGTTCACCTTCCATTCGGCCGGCTCGCTGATCATCGGTCGCAATTCCGTGGAGCAACTCGGCGAGATCGCGGGGCGGTTGAAGGCGAAGCGCATCCTGATCGTCACCGATCCGATCCTCGTGACGGCCGGACTGGTCGAACGCATTTTGGCACCGCTGACCGCGGCCGGAGTGACCTGCGGAGTATTCGCGGGGTGCGTGCCGGAACCGCCGGTGGAAGTCGTGCGCGCCTGCGTCGAAGCCGCACGGCAGTTCAATCCCGATGCCCTGCTCGGTCTCGGCGGCGGCAGCAATATGGACGCCGCAAAACTCGCGGCACTCGTGCTCGCCCACGGCGGCGATGCGACCGACTGGGTCGGCGACAGTCGGGTGCCGGGGCCGATCTTCCCGCTGATCTGCGTGCCGACGACAGCGGGCACCGGCAGCGAAGTCTCCGCCGCGGCGGTCTTCACGGACACCGCGAAGAAGATGAAAGTCAGCACGCTCAGCCCGTACCTGCGGCCCGCGTTCGCGGTCGTCGATCCGCTGCTGACAGTGGGCTGTCCGAAGCAGGTCACGGCCGATTCGGGGATCGATGCGCTGACGCACGCCATCGAAGCGTTCACCGCCGTGAGCCAGTATGATTTCCTTCAACGACCCGGCGGCGCGACGGTTTACCAGGGGAAGAATCCCATTGCGGACTGCATGGCTTTGGAGTGCATCCGCCTCGTGGGGAAGTTTCTGAAGCGCGCCGTCGCACACCCGAATGATCTCGATGCCCGCGATGGCATGTCCCTCGCCGCGACCCTCGGCGGCCTGGCCTTCGCGAATGCCGGCGTGGCGCTCGTCCATGCGATGGAGTACCCCGTCGGCGGTGCGGTGCATGTATCGCACGGAGCGGGCAACGGACTATTGCTCCCGTTCGTGATGAAGTTCAACCTCGAGTGCCGGCAGCACGCCATCGCCGAAGTGGGGAGCGCGCTATCCGGCGCGAACACTGCCGACGGGGCCATCGCCGCCATCGAGCAACTCCGCCGCGACATTGGCATCCCGCTCCGGCTGCGCGACCTCGGTGTCACCGAAGAAATGCTGCCGGGCTTCGCGGAGAAAGCCTTCGGCATCAAGCGGCTCATGCGGGTGAACCCGCGCGTCCCGCAATCGGCCGACGAGATTCTGGAAATCTATCGGGCCGCGTTCTAACCTTTCGGCATGATCCGCTTCCGCATCGGGCTTGGGATTCTCGCGGCGCTCTTCGCCGTGCAAGGGGAGCGCGCCGTTGTCGCGAACGGGCCGACATTCGACGAGGCGGCGCACTTCGCGGCCGGATATTCCTATTGGCACACCCGCGACTTCCGGCTGAACGTCGAAGACCCGCCCCTCGCCAAACTGCAGTGGACGCTGCCGCAGTACCTTTTCGATCCGATCCCCTTCACACCCGATGCGACCGAGTGGAACGAAAGCCGAGAATGGGCCATCGGCAACCGCGTGCTGTTCGAATCGGGTCGGAGTTGGGAGTCGCTGCTGAGGCCGGCGCGGCGGATGAATTTGCTATTCGGGATCGGCGTGGTGCTGCTCGTCGGAGTCTGGAGCCGTAGGCTCACGGGCGACCCGCGTTCGGGCCTCGTCGCGGCGGCCTGCGCCGCGTTCGATCCGAACCTCGTGGCCCACTCCGCGATCCTCAGCACCGACGCCGCGATGACGTTTGCGACAGTGCTGACGTTGTTCAGCGGCTGGCGCTATTTGCGCGAGCCGACAGCCGGACGGCTCAACGCGACGGGGATCGCCTTCGGGATCGCGCTCGGGGCCAAGTTCTCGGCGGTCGCGCTGATCCCCGCGATGCTCGTCGGACTGCTCGCATTCGCGGCGTGCGGTCGCACTCGGCCGCACGCTCTGCTTGGCCCGGTCGTCCGCGTGGTCACACTTTCGCTGATCGTGGTGGCACTGCTCTATTTCGTCGTGGAACTGCCGGCTTGGGGTCGCGGTTTGAAGTACCAACTGGTGCGCGAGGATTTCAATTCGGCATCGTTCTACTTCCGCGGCGAAGTTCACAGCGAGGGCTGGCTGCTTTACTTCCCCGCGGCGATCTTGTGGAAGGTGCCACTCGGCATTCTGTTCCTTGCGGGTGCGGGATTGATCCTCCGCCGACCGCGCTTCGACCCGGCGACGGCGTTCGTGGTCGCGACGGTATCGGTATTCTTTCTCGCGCTCATCGCGGCGAAGGTGAACCTCGGCATCCGCATCGTGCTGCCGATTCTGCCGTCCCTCTATCTGCTCGCGGGGCATTCCATCGCCGGCGCCGCTTGGCCGCGCTCGCTGGCCGTCGGTGCAGCACTCGCCTGGGTCGCATGGGCCGGCATTTCGTCGTCGCTGTATCCGCTCGCCTACTTCAACGAAACGGTGACGAACCCGGAGCGGACGCTCGGCGATTCCAACCTCGACTGGGGTCAGGGCTTGCCCGCGCTGAAAGAGTATCTCGACCGCGAACAGCCGGGGCCAATCTACTTCTCGTATTACGGCACGGCACCGTCCGAAGCCTTCGGCATCCGCTGCGAACACCTGCCGGGCTACGGACGCATCGGCCCGCCGACTGGGGAACGCATGCCCGAGAACGCCGCGCGCGTACTGCTGGCCATCGGCGTCGGCAACCTCCAGGGGACGTACCTGAAGACGCCCGATCTCTACCGCTGGCTCGATGCCTACGCGCCGGTCGCCAAGCTCGCGGGGTGCATCTGGGTCTTTGACTTCACCGATGACCCCGCGGCGCGGGAACGCCTGCGGGCGCTGGCGGGAGCGAGCGAATGATGCCCTTGCGAATCGCCGCGTTCACACTGCTCATTGGTATAATCGCCCAGGCTTTTCCGCATCTGATGCCGCCGAGGGACTTCGTCGAATACTACTCGGCCGCGAAAGTCCTGAGCGACGGCGGCGATCCCTACGACGGTTCGCAGTTGTTGCCGGTGCAGCGTGAGATCACGGGCAACGCGGAAATGTCGAAAGCGGTCAGCCTCTGGACTCCTCCGTGGACGCTGCCGATCTACCTCCCGTTCGGGTTCCTCCCTTTCAGCACCGCGCACTTCGTGTGGTTGCTGATCCAAGCGGCGCTGCTCGCCCTCTCGGTCGAATTCCTATGGAATATCTACCCCGGCCCGCGTCGGCTCGGGCTGCTCATCCCCTACGCGCTGCTCCTCGGGTTCGCACCGGTATTTTGGAACCTGCACTTCGGTCAAAACACCGCGTTCCTGCTCTTGGGATTGGCCGGCTTCCTCCACTTCCGCAGTCGCGGATTTGCGGGGCCGGCCGGTTGCTGTACCGCGCTCACGGCGATCAAGCCGCACATGCTCACTCTCTTCGGCGTGGCACTTCTGATGGACGCCGCATCGCGCCAGGGTCGCCGTTCGCTCGCAGCCGGCGTCGGTGTCCTCGTCCTCGCCGGGGCTGTTTCCATCTCGTTCAATCCGCGCATCTTCGGGCTGTTCACCGACGCGGTCCGCCAGCCGAGCACTCCGGAAACCGTGCGGCTCGCCGACTGGCACGTCCCGCTGTTCGGCTACGAGTTCCGCCACGCCATTGCTCCGCAAGCGTTCGCACTCCAGTTCTTGCCGGTGCTGATGGCGATCTTGCTGACAGTCGCAGGGCAGTGGAAGCGCCGGCTCGATTGGCGCGCCCAACTCCCTTGGCTCGTCATCGCATCGGCGCTCGTCGCCCCCTACGGCGGCTGGATGTTCGACCTCACGATCCTGCTCGTGCCGGCGATCGTCGCACTGCTCCGGATCGCATCCCTGCGGCAACCGCTCCCGATCCTCGCTTCGATTTCGGCGCTCGGCTTGCTCTCCCGATTTGGTTTCCTGATCCGCGGGTTGGAAGAGCCGATCTGGTTCACGCCGCTGTTCGCGATCTGGTTCGCGGCGACGATGCGCTGGAGTGCAGCACTCCGCAGACCACCTCCATAAACTAACCGCACTCGTATCTTGAAGGATCGAACCCATGCCCGAAGCCGCTGCCGCACACCGCATCGTCATCGTCGGCGGGGGCTTCGGCGGCCTCACCTGCGCCACCGACCTCCGAAAATTCCAAGGGCAGATCACCCTCGTCGACCGGCGCAACTTCCACCTTTTCCAGCCTCTGCTGTACCAG
This sequence comes from Fimbriiglobus sp., assembly GCA_043774415.1. Classification (GTDB taxonomy): domain Bacteria; phylum Planctomycetota; class Planctomycetia; order Gemmatales; family Gemmataceae; genus JALHQU01. Next base: position 5,115 of record JAYVTJ010000517.1, read on the forward strand.
GTCGCGACCGGAGCGCTCTCGCCGGCGAACATCGCGTCGCCGCTGCGGTCGATCCTGAAGTACCAGACGAATGCGAAGATCATCCTCGCAGAGGTGAGCGGCTTCGACCTCGTGTCGAAGGAAGTCCAATTCAAAGATGGCGGTCGCTTGCCGTTCGACACGCTCGTCCTTTCGACCGGTTCGACGCACCACTATTTCGGCAAAGACGCCGCGTGGGAACCGTTCGCACCCGGCTTGAAGACGCTCGAAGACGCGACCGAAATCCGGCGCCGCGTCCTCAGTGCGTTCGAACGCGCCGAGCGCGACCCGGACATCGCGAACCGCAAGAAGCACCTCACGTTCGTGGTCGTCGGCGGCGGGCCGACGGGCGTCGAGATGGCCGGGGCCATCGCGGAACTGGCGCGGCAAACGCTCCGGCGCGACTTCCGCACCATCGACCCGGCCGACGCCCGCGTCGTCCTCGTCGAGAACAGCGAACGCGTACTTCAGACCTTCGCCGAGAAGCTCTCGAAACGGGCCGGGGAGTCGCTCTCGCAGATCGGCGTCGAACTCTGGCTGAACTGCAAGGTGAGCGACATCGCTGTCGATCACGTGGTCATCGACCGCGCCGGCGCCCACGAAACGGTGCCGACCGAGTGCGTCGTGTGGGCTGCCGGCGTGAAGGCCAACCCGCTCGCGAAGATGCTCGCCGAGGCTCTGGGCGGCATCGCCGTGGACAAGGCCGGGCGCATCGCGGTGAACGCCGATTGCACCGTCGGCACCCGCAACGACATCTTCGCCCTCGGCGACATGATGCTGCTGAAGGACGCGGCCGGGAAGCAACTGCCCGGCGTGGCGCCGGTGGCCGTGCAGCAGGGGCAGTACGTGGCGGACCTGCTTCTGCGGCGGCAGAAGGGCCAATCGGCACGAGGGCCGTTCCGCTACTGGGACAAGGGGAACCTGGCGACCATCGGCCGGTCGCGGGCCGTGCTCGAAGCGGGCAAGATCCGTATGAGCGGCTTCATCGCGTGGCTGGCGTGGCTCTTCATCCACATCCTGTATTTGGCCCGCTTCGAGAATCGCGTGCTCGTGCTCTTCCAGTGGAGCTGGAACTACGCGACCCGCAATCGCACGGCCCGGCTCATCACGGGCGAACGAGCCAACCGCTAGCGAGGCTTGTTCGCCGTTGATTCGAGCAAACCCGCGGTGCTCCTCGCGGGGCGATATTCTTGCGGAAGGAGCCGCTTCAGCGCGGCCGACTCCGCGCCGGGGTTGTCGAAGGTGTCCTGCATGAAGCGTGCGGTGAGCGGATCGACAATCAATCCCGAGTCCGGCAGCGGCCGCAGCGATTGCAGCGTGCAGCAGTATTCCCGCCGGCCGAAGCGGTACGGGAATGCGAAGGTTTTCTCCGTGTCCCAGAGCAATCCGCTTTCGACGGACCGGGCGGCGATTCGGAAATCCGGCGGCTGCAAAAGCGGGGCGAGTTCGACGCGGGCCATCGGTCGATCTTCGAGATCGAACAGGCCGATACGCACATCGCCCCGGCCCCGGTGCAGAAGGTGCCAGTAGAGGTGGATCCCCTCCTCGGTGTTCAATTCCCCCTGCTCGCTATCGCCGCCGATCCATGCGACATGCGCACCGCGCGGCGCCGCCTCTTCGAGGTGATGCAAGACCGCCCAGAGCATCTTCGAGCGCGTCGCCACTTTTTCCTGACGGGCGATGGATGCGACGACGAGCGCCGCCAATCCCCCGGCCAAGCCGATCCAACCCGCCCGCTTCCACGCCGATGCGGGGATCGCGGCGAAGCTCGTCAGGAGCACTGCGAAGGCGATATCCAAGCCCCACAC
>JAYVTJ010000518.1:0-2627 GCA_043774415.1 Fimbriiglobus sp.
CCAGAAGGGATTGATCCAATCGGTGGCGTCGAAGGAAGAGGGGGACGAGGATAACGATGACGGCTTCGTGCCGTGGGACGAGCGCCCGCCGCTGCTCGCGGACAAAATGCGGATGCTCTTCGACGCTTTGAACCCCGATGTGCTCGACGTGAACACGACGCCCGTTTGGGCGGCCGGGGAACTGCTGGCGCTCGGCGGGAACTTCAACACGTTCATCACGAGCAAAGACTTGGCGAAGCAGGAAGGGTTGATCTTCCGGCACTGTCTCCGGCTGATTTTGATGACCGAAGAGTTCGGCCAGCTCACCCCGGCGGGCGTCGAGCCGCAGCAGTGGCATGCCGACATGAAGGCAATTGCCGACGCGCTGACGAAAACCTGCGAACAGGTCGATCCGACTAGCACCGAGGAGACGATCCGCAAAGCGCAGGCCGCTGCGAAATTGGAGGAGCCTGCGGTGGAGACGCCGCTGCCGGACGACCCCGCCGATTTCGCCGCCGGATTGGAGGAATGAAATGCTGACCGCCGCCGAACTCCCGGACCTCGTCAAGCGCATCCTCGCGACGCAGCCGATTGCGGACATGCACACACACCTGTATCCGCCGACCTTCGGCACGCCCGTCGCGAACCGCACCGGCAGAGTCGATCCCGCCGGACTGATGCTCTGGGGCCTCGATGAATTGGTGACGTACCACTATCTCATCGCGGAGGTCTTCCGCGCGGTGCCCGCGCCGAAGTTCCCGTACGAGCAGTTCTGGAAGCTGTCGAAGCCGGAACAGGCCGACCACATTTGGAAGCACCTCTTCGTGGAGCGGACGCCGCTGTCGGAAGCCTGCCGGGGGATTGTTACGACGCTGTCGAAACTCGGGCTCGATCCGGGTGCGGAGTCGCTGACAAGTCACCGTCAGTGGTTCCGGGAGCAAGATCCGAACGAATACATCGACCGGGTGATGGAGCTGGCCGGGGTCGAATCGATCGCGATGACGAATGCCGTGTTCGACGACAACGAGCGCGCCCGCTGGCTCGAGGGAATCGCGCCCGATCCGCGCTTTTCCGGCGTGTTGCGATTCGATCCGTTGCTGCTCGATTGGCCGAATGCCGGCAAGAAACTCTTTGAGTGGGGCTATGCGGTCGAACACGAATTGACCGGGAAAACCATTGCCGAAGTGAAGCGGTTCCTGAACGAGTGGTGCGACCGGGTGAAAGCCATCTACTGCGCCGCGAGTCTGCCGCCGGAATTCCGGTCTTCCGAGATACTGGAAAGAGCCGTGCTCCCCGTTTGCGAAGAGCGGAACATCCCCTTCGCCATGATGATCGGCAGCCGCCGCGGCGTGAACCCGGAGCTGCGCGATGCCGCCGACACGGGCGGCCACGCCGACATCGCGGCGGTGACATCGCTCTGTCAGCGGTTCCCGAACAACCGGTTTTTCGTGACGATGCTGGCCCGCGAGAACCAGCACGAACTCGCCGTGGCCGCGCGGAAGTTCGGCAACCTCATGCCCTTCGGCTGCTGGTGGTTCCTCAACAACCCGTCGCTCATCGACGAGATCACGCGGATGCGCATCGAACTCCTCGGCACCTCCGTGATCCCGCAGCATTCGGACGCCCGCGTCCTCGATCAGCTCATTTACAAGTGGGACCACTCGCGGACGGTCATCGGCCGGGTGCTCGTCGAGAAGTACACCGACCTCCTCGCTGCCGGTTGGCCTCTGACGAAAGCCGAGATCGAACGCGATGCCGGGCAGTTTCTGAAGGGGAACTTCCACACCTTCCTGCGCGGGTGACAAGCCGATGACACTCGACCCCATCGCGATGCTGAAGCCGAAGCGGACGATCACCGGCATGTCGGCGATTCTGCTGCCGTTCCGGGATGATGGCGAAATCGATTGGGACAGCTTCGCCGATCACATCGAGCGCACCGAGGCCGCAGGGCTGAGGCCCGCCATCAACATGGATACCGGTTTCGGCAACCTGATCGACGACGCGACCACAGCGAAGGCACTGAAGGTCGCAGGGGCATTCGTCGGGACCAGTCCGTGCATCGCCGGGGCGTTCGTTGCCGACGCGCCGGGTGCAGAGTTCGATTTCGACGCCTACCGCCGCGCCCTCGATCCGATCATGGCGTGCGGCGAAATCCCGATCATCTTCCAGTCTTACGGACTGACGCAGCAGTCCGGTCCGGAGATCGTGGAGTCGTATCGACTGATCGGTGAACACTGTGGAAAGTTCCTCGCGTTCGAACTCGGAAAACAGTTCGCACAGTCCGGCGCGATCTACGACCTCGATACCTATGCCGGACTGCTCGACGTGACCGAGTGCATCGGGGCGAAACATTCCACGCTGTCTCGAGCAGCGGAATGGCAGCGCCTGCGACTCCGCGACCGCATCCGACCCGATTTCCTCGTGCTGACGGGCAACGACCTCGCCATCGACATGGTGCAGTACGGCAGCGATTACCTCCTCGGCCTCAGCACCTTCGCCCCCGCGGAGTTCGCGCTGCGCGACAAACTCTGGGCCGACGGGCACCCCGGCTTCTACGAGTTGAACGACCTCCTCCAGTACCTCGGCGCATTCGCGTTCCGGCCGCCGGTGCCGGCGTACAAGCACTCCGCCGCGATGTTCCTGAAGCT
>JAYVTJ010000519.1:0-2571 GCA_043774415.1 Fimbriiglobus sp.
GCACAGCTCGCGCGTCCGCGCACTCGCCATGTTGATCGCGTCCTTCAAACCGACGCCCAGCGCCAGCACCGTGTTCACGCAGGTGTCGGTGAAGTGGCCCGACCCGGCGAGGAATGGGGTGCCCGAGACGACGATTTTGCCGTTCGGAAGGACTTCCAGGTCGCTGCCCCAGTCGCGATACTTTCCTGCCGGCATTCCGGCCAGCGGGCCGACATCGCACGTCAGCAGCACGCGGTCGAGCGTCTTCGCGCGCAAAATCGACTTCAGGACGCTGGCGGGCAAGTGGTGACCATCGGCGATGACGCTGGCCCAGAGTCGATCGTCCGCGAGCTGATCCCAGATGACGTTCGGATGCCGCGGCAGCACAGCCGGGCAACCATTGCCGAGGTGCGTGCTCGTGCGAGCGCCCGCATCCACAGCCGCCGCGATCTGGATGCTCGTCGCATCGGTGTGACCGATGGCGACGACGATCTTCTCCCGCACCAGCTTCTCGATGAACGGCACAGTCCCTGCCCTCTCCGGCGCCAGCGTCACCATCCGGATGCGACCTTCGGCCGCATCTTGATACTGGCGGAACTCGTCCCAATCCGGATCGCGGACGCACTCGGCCGGATGCGCTCCACGGGCACCGGGCAACCCGGAGAGATACGGCCCTTCGAGGTGGTATCCGGGCCAGACCTTCGCCCACTCGGGCACGCCGCGAATCGCCCGAGTCAAGTTTTGGAACGACGCGAGGATCGTTTCGTGATGCCCGGTGATGACCGTCGGAAAGAACTGGGCGATGCCGTGCGCTCGGCATTCTGCAATGATCGCGGCAAACCCTTCGAGCGTAGTTTTGGCGGTGCTGAAACTGTGGCCCAAGCATCCGTTGATCTGCGGATCGAAGAAGGCCGGCGCGAACCAGAGTGCCGGTCGCTCCGTCGATTCTTTGACCGCCGCGATGCATCCGGCTTCCCGGCGCACGGCGAGCGGTCGCCCGGTGGCGAAGTGTTTGGCGTGGAATCGCACGGGATGATCCAGAACGGGTTGACACTCGGCGACCCGCCGACTAATTTACTGAAACGCGGGGATGTAGCTCAGCTGGTAGAGCGCTTGAATGGCATTCAAGAGGTCAGGGGTTCAAGTCCCCTCTTCTCCACTCGCAGGTTTTCCGATTCGAGCCGGTTTCGTCCGACACTTCTCTCCGGCTCGGGAATTGCATCGCCACTTCTGCTTACCCAGCGGGTAGGAGCAATCCACTATTTTCTGACGAGACACCTCTATGACGACTTCTCCCGACCGCAAACTGCACGATCTCCTCGAAGAATTCGGCATCGCGATGCTGGTCACGCGCACTCCGGAGGGCCAACTCCGGGGTCGTCCGATGGCACTCGCCGAAATTGAGCCCGACGGGACGCTCTGGTTTATCACGGGCAAACATTCGGCGAAGGTGGATGAACTCGCGGCCGACAGTCGCGTCGCCGTGACGATGCAATCGGGTACGAAGTTCGTCTCGGTGAGCGGCAAGGCGTCCCCGGTCGCGGATCGGGCGCGGATCGCGCGGCTCTGGAAAGTCGAGTACAAGGTCTGGTTCCCCGGCGGGCAGGACGATCCGGAGATCGTCCTTCTGCGGGTGAACGGCGCGGCCGGCGAGTACTGGGACAACAGCGGCACGAGCGGCCTCAAGTATCTCATCGAAGCGGGCAAGGCGCTACTCAGCGGCACGCGGCCGGATGTGGACGGCGACCCGAAGGTGCATGGAAAGGTCGATCTGTGAATACCGGCCGAAACGTTAGCCCGACGCGCGAGCGAGGGTGACGAACCGCGTGATGCCGTGAGTATCGCAACTCCGCACCCCGCCTTGTCGCCCTCGCTCGCGCGTCGGGCCAACGTGCTCAGTCACTTCTCTCACCCCTTCACCGGCACCACCGGCGGCTCTTTCGCATCGTCCGCTTTGCCCTGCCCCGGATTCGCCGGTTTGCGGAACGAACCGATGTCGTGCCGCCGAATCGCAATGCCGTTGCCGTTCTGTCCCGGCCCCATGGTGTAGACGCCGAACTTGCCCGTCGTCGTCTCGGCGAGATAGAGTGCCGATTGCCCCTGTGTGATGTAGCCCGTCGTCATCATGAAGTGGACGTCCTGCTTCGGGGCCACCTCGAACTCCGCGACGAGATCGACTTCCGCCCAGCCGATGATCTTGCCCTGCGCCTTGTCGATCACCGTGGCGAGCAGCTTGCCCGATTTGTAATCGAGCATCCAGACGCCGTCGGTCTGGATTTTCGCGTTGATGCTCACGGCCCCCGTGGCCATGACGTAATCCTGATAGCGGTCGTTCGACGCCGCATTCACCGGCGCCGGCGAACCGGTGCCGAGGATCACGGCGAGGCAGCCGAGGCCGACGCCGGCGAGCAGGACGAGACCGTAGGTGAAGCGTGCCACAATCGCGCCCTCGCGGAGGATGCTCGAGTCGGAATCGGCGAACAATAGCAAGTGCGGCGGGCCTGTCCAGCGGAACCCGCAATCGATTTCCGGCTACGAAATTACGGAGTCACCCCCTCTCCGCTTCGGAGAGGGGGCCGGGGGGTGAGGTCT
>JAYVTJ010000520.1:0-2399 GCA_043774415.1 Fimbriiglobus sp.
GAGTACCTCGGCACCCTCAGCGATTGAGTAATGTTTACCCCTCTCCCGGCTCTGCGGGAGAGGGAAGTTGCTAATGATTCTGTTACGATCCGCCCGCGGCCGGCACCTCGGCGGCGATCACACCCAATTCAGACTGAATCTCCGCCTCGCTGCGACCAGTGTCTAGGAGGAGGCGTGCGTAATTGCCCGTTGCTGTGACACTCGAAGGATGTTCAGCGCCCAAGCTCCGGACGAAGATCGCTGCAGCCCGCCGAATCAGCGGCTCCGCTGTCGCCAGCCGATTCGTCGCCTTCAGCAATTGCGCCAAGTTGTTGAGGTCTATGGCGACATCGGGATGGTCGTGGCCATAGGAGGGTTCGCCGATAGCCAGAGCCCGCCGCATCAGCGGCTCCGCTTCCGCGAACTCGGCCCGCGTACTCAAATTTAGCGCTAACTGGCCCATCAATCGTGCAGTCGGATCCGGACTTCCGACAGTTTCGGCGTGAGCCGTCACTACGAACACATGCGGGCGAGCCGCCGTGATGAAGAGTAGGGCCGTGTATTCGTGGGCGTAACGCTTCGCGTACTCGACCGCGGCGCGCGTCTTGCCCACGCCGCCGAGTTCGCCGGTCACGGCCGAGAGGAAGAGTTTTCGAGACACCGGATTCAAGCGAGGAACTCCTCCCATGATGCCGCGTCCGAGGAATTGAGTCGTCGTAAGTCTCAGCTCCGCAACGTCTGTCCGGCGAGTTGCATCTCTGTCCGGCGATTTGCATCTCTGTCCGGCGCTGGGTGGGGGAAAAGTGCCGGACAGACATCTGCGGCGAAATTCGGCTCCGGCGCCGCGAATGATTGCATCCCCCGCCGCGCCCCGATAGACTTCACTCTCCCCGATCGCCCCTTTCCCCGGAGCCTCTCCTATGGACCTCTTTTCTCGCCGCGAATTCCTCGACCGCTCGGCCATCCTCGCGGCCGCCGTCGCCGTTGGCACGCCCACCCTCCGAAGCGCCGACGAGCCACAGCCGACCAAGAAGGGATCGAGCGGGGACAAGCTCCGCGTCGCCGTGATGGGCGTGCGCGGCCGGGGGATGAGCCACGTCGGCGCGTTTGCCGGGAAGAACAACTGCGAAATCGTCACCATCTGCGACTGCGACGAAGGCGTCGTGAAACCGGCGATGAGCGCGGTCGAAAAGGCGCAGGGCGCGGCGCCGAAGTTCGAGCAGGACATCCGCAAGGTGCTCGACGACAAGTCGATCGACATCATCAGCATCGCGACGCCGAACCACTGGCACGCACTCGCGGCGGTCTGGGCGATGCGCGCCGGCAAGCATGTGTATTGCGAGAAGCCCGCCACGCACAACGTCCACGAAGGCCGGCTGATGGTGCAGGCGTCGCGGAAGTACAAGAAGGTCTGCCAGGTCGGCACGCAGAGCCGCAGCACCACCGGGATGCGCGAAGCCATCGCCTACATCCACGACGGCAAGATCGGCAAGGTGGGCCTCGCCTACGGCGGCTGCTACAAGCCGCGCAAGAGCATCGGCAAAGTGGACGGCGAGACGGCCCCGCCGAAGTCGATGGACTACGATCTCTGGTGCGGGCCGGCGGCGAAGCTCCCCGTGAAGCGCAAGGGCCTCCACTACGATTGGCACTGGACGTGGGAGTACGGCAACGGCGACTTCGGCAATCAGGGCGTGCACGAAGCGGACAAGGCCCGCTGGGGCCTGAACGTGCCGGGTCTGCCGACGAGTGTGATGAGCGTCGGCGGTCGCTTCGGCTACGTCGACGACGGCGAAACGCCGAACACGATGCTCAGCCTCTACGACTACGGCACGGCCCAGTTGCTCTTCGAAGTCCGCGGCCTCGACACGAAGGATTACAAGGGCACGAAGGTCGGCAACATCTGGTTCGGCGACAAGGGGTACGTGGTCTGTCCGAGTTACAGCAGCGGCATCGCCTACGACAAGGACGGCAACAAACTCGTGGAGTTCAAGGGGGGCAGCGACCAGCAGCACTTCGACAACTTCGTGAAGGCCGTGCGCAGCGGGAAGAGCACCGACCTCAACTGCGATGTGGAGGAGGGGCACCTGAGCGCCGCGCTCTGCCACCTCGGCAACATCAGCTACCGCCTCGGCACGCCGGTACCGCTGGGCGATTTCAAGTTCCGCGCCCAAGAATCGGCGCTCGCCGAAGCATTCGGACGGATGAAGCAGCACTTGGCAGACAACAAGGTGGACGCGAAGGAAGCCAAGTGCCTGCTCGGCCGCACGCTGACCATCGACCCGAAGACGGAGAAGTTCGTCGGCGGCAACGTGGAGAAGGAGAACGCCATGCTGTTCCGCGAGTACCGCAAGGGCTTCGACATCGGCGAAGCGGTGTGAGGCTTAGGCGAGTGGCACTCTTTCGGAGCCGCGAGCGTGAGC
>JAYVTJ010000521.1:0-3692 GCA_043774415.1 Fimbriiglobus sp.
TTGCAGCCGGAGCGCAGGAAGACGGGCATCACGTCGAGCTTGAACGAGATCGGCCGGTCCGCCTTGGCGCCCGTCACCTTCACAGGCGCCTTGATGCTCTGGCCGCCGAAGGCGACGACGAGTTCCGTGGCACCGTCGGCGACCGGGAGGCAGGTCGATTTTTCGAGTTTGGCGAAGGCGGGGTTGGCGAGCGACGCCTGCGCTTCCGCCGTCACATCGCGGGTGAGGCCGTCGGCATAGGTGGCCTGCACGATGAACGACTGCCGATCGCGCGAGGTTTCGAGGTTGATGTCCGGGGGATAGACGGCGATCTTCGTCGGCAGCGGAGCCGGGGCGGGAACCGGAACCGGCGCGGGCAACGGCGCCGGAACGGGCGCAACCGGTGGCGCAGGCTTCGGTGCCGGCACAGGCGCGGGAACGACGGGCGGAGCCGGCTTCACCGGAGGCGGAACCGGCGCGGGAGTCGGAGCGGGCACCGGCGTCTGGGCGACGAGGACGCCGCCCAAGAGCACCAAGAAGAGGCCGGGGAGAATCGTGGAACGCATATTCAACCTCATTCGATCTCGTCGGTGTCCGATGGCAGTTCGCGGTCTAGCCATGTGTCGGGTTTGCGGTGCCCATGGTGCACAGCTTGGATCCAAACGTAGTCCGGATACTCGAAGTAAAAAATCAGGTGCGGAAACCCTCGGATCAAGCGTTTGCGATATCCGCCGCGGTACGGTGTTCCGATTCTCGGATGACGCCCGATCAAAGCGGCCGCCGCTTCGACCGCGTCACGAAATCTCACGCCCCGACCCACAAGCTGTTCTTCGTAGACGGCGAAGTCTTCCAGCATTTCGGCGATCGCGGAGCGGCCGAAGCGGATCTCCTTCACGCGCTCTTTCTCCGCAGTGTCTCGAAGAGTTCACCGGCCGGGACGCCGGGATCGCGACCGCCTTCGTGTTCGAGTCGCCTGCGCTCGAGTTCCTCGAAAAAGGCATCGTCCGGTTCGGCGAGCAGGCGGTCGTCGATCAGCCCCGTCAGCTCGGCGAGTTCGTCGAGCGTCATCGCTTCCACGGTCGATTTCAGGCTCTCCACGACTGCGGTCATATTAGGCTCCTGGTCGTCCATCCCAAATTCGGGAGCAGCTCACTTCTTCGGAGGCACCGGGATCGGCGTCCCGGCTTTCGCGGCCTTCTCGCGCTCCTCCTGCTCCAGCCGCAGTTGCTCCAAGCGCGTCAGCCGCTTCTCCGGAGGCTTCACCGCGACCGGGGGCGGCGTCACCGGGGTCACCATCGGCACCGGCATCGGAGCGACCACCGCGACCTTCGGCGGCAGCGGCACATCGACCCGCAACTCCCCGCCTCCGATCGATTGCGAAATGACTTCGCCGTTGATCGTCACGATCAACTGGCAGAAAACATTGTGCTTCCCGGCCGGCGTGGTCTTGTCGGTCGTCAGCGCGAAGGTCGCCTCTTTGCTGTCCTTCGTCAGTTTGATATCCGGGGCCACGGCCTTCACCGGCAGGCCGAGCAGCTTCACGATCCCCTCGCCGGCGAACGGCACGGTCACCGTCACCTTGCCGAAGACCTGCGTCGGCAGGCCCTGCTCCACGGCGGCGCGCTCCTGGGCGAACACCACGAGCGGCGGCCCGACTTCGAGCGCGAACATCTGCGAACTCGTCCAAACGGGGCCTTTTCCCGCATCGGCCACGGCGGTCACGGCCGTCTTCCACTTGCGGATCGCCGCGTTCGGAGCCGCGTTCACGAACAGCGTCGTCTCGTTGACGTTGGCCGGGATCGTGGCCGAGCCGGCGATGCCCATGCCCGAGGGAGTGAACAGCGGGAACACGGTGATCGGCCCCGTGAACCCGGCGGCGCGCTTCGCCACGATCTTCAGATTGATGCTGCCGTTCTGCGGCACCGCGGCCTTCGGTTCGATAACATCGATGGAATAGGGCGCGGTTTCCGTGATCGCCACGGCGATGCGATCGGCGTAGTGCCGGTGGAACGGCGTGTTGTTCAATCCGATGCAGTAGTTCACATCGAAGCTCACGCGGCTCGCCGCCTTCACGAGTGGATCGGTCGGGTTCACGGCGAAGTCGAGCAGCGCGCCCGCATTCGGAGCGTCAACCTTGGCTTCGAATACCACCGGCACCGTGCCCAAACCGGGATCGACGGGATCGACGACGGCGACAGTCCCCGCGGGCAAACCGGGGAACGTCAGCCCTGCAGGGCCGCCCCACTCGGCGCGCTGCACGTTGACGAGGGTCGCCATGCGGCCCCCCTTCGGGATCGCGATGGCCTGACGATCCTGATTCGAGACGTTGTTGCCATCCACCTTCGGGATGCTCACGGAGGTCGTCGGGACCACGGCCGTGAGTTCGACGCGGTAAAAGTAGTCCGGCCCGCCCTTGCGGAGGTGGTCGTGCAGCGTGATCGCAAACTCTCCGTCTTGCGGGATCGTCACGCGGAATGCGCTGTCCGGACCGGCGCTGTCGTCGTTCGTCGCGAACGGCGCCGCGACGACGCCGGCGGTCATCGTGCTGATGTGCATCACGGAATCGAGCGGCGACCCGAGCCGGCGGGCGTAGCAGTGGATGTCGAAGACCTGCCCCTTCTTGGCGGCGAACTTCAGATAGTCGGTTTCGCCGGCCGTCGAGATCACGCCGTTGAAAGCGCCGGGGGCGGCACCCAGCAGCGCCTTCGCCGGCGTGTTCGCATTCGCGACTTCGATGAAGTTCGGGACATCGACGATGCGAGCTTTGAACCCGGTCGGGCTGATTCCGTCGGCCGTCTGGCAGTGGAGTCGGAAGTTCGGATCGGCGACGGCGGGGAGCTTGATCTTCTGCTTGATCTCGCCCGAGGGATCGCCGAGGAACCGGAACTCGATCTCTTCGCCCGGCTTGCCTCCGGCGGGGATCACGGCCGTCGGCAGCGGGAAGGTGCCGATGTGGAGCCGATAAGCGTTGCCGCCGCCGTAGCTCGCTTCGCGCACCATGATCGTGTACTTACCGTCGGCGGGGGCGATGATCGAACACCGTCCGTCTTGGCCCGTGAGGGGCGAATCGTCGCTCGTGGCGAGTTCGAAGCGTTTGTCGTTAAGGATGGCGATGAACGGATCCCAGAAGCCGAGGCCGAGGCGCATGCCTTCGATCTCGGCAGAGATGCGCTGCCCCTTCTTCGCATCGACGACGTAGTAATCGACGTCTTCGCCGCCGATGCTGCCGAGGACGGTGCTGCCCAGCGCGATGGGTTGCGGTTTGTCGAACTCGCTGTTCGGTTCCTTCTCGAGCACGTTCGGCAGCGCCCCGACCCAGAAGGTGCGGGCTTCGCTGATGCCGGAGGCGGTGCGGATGCGGAAGAGGTGTTCGCCGAGCCGGCAATCGGCGGCGATGGCGAGCGTGACCTTCACTTGGGCATCGCTGACGACTTCGAGCTTCTTGACGCTGATGCCGGGATAGTAGATCAGCACTTCTTGGGCATCGGCCATCCGCGCGCCGCCGAAGAGCACCACTTCCTCGGTGCCCCGCTGTGCTCCGCTCGGGCTGACGCTTCCGAGCGACGGCGACGCGGCTTGGGCGAGCGAACCGCCGAGGATCAATGCCACGGAGCAGGCGAAAGCGCGAATCATGGTGCGATGCCTCGAAGTCTGTCGGCGATTCGGGTTTTCCCGAGCGGTGGGCGTAAGCCCTCCGTGACTTCCAAGCGCGG
>JAYVTJ010000522.1:0-2176 GCA_043774415.1 Fimbriiglobus sp.
GCTGACGACGCAGGCGAACTTGCCGCTCGCGGGGCGGAGTTCCAAGCGGTACTCCGGACGATTCGCGATCATGACGAACGCGATGTATTCTCTGAGACCGGGCTTCAGAGCGCTCTCGCGCTTCGTCAACCAATCGGGTGCGGCCGGCAGTGCCATCGCTTCGCTTCCTCGGGAGTTCGTCGGCGGTCATTCTACTCGGGCAGCGGCTTGTCCTTCGTCTCGGGCAGAAACGGCAGCACGCAGAGGCCGAGGAGGAAGACGCTGCACATGGTCACCCCCGCATAGCGCAGCGGAGCCGGTTCGGGATAGGCCGCGTAGACGCTGCTCGTGAGGATGCCGAGCGCGAACGGTCCGGCCGCGGCGATCAGCCGGCCGACGTTGTAGCAGAAGCTCGTGCCGGTGCTGCGGAGTTTCGTCGGGAAGAGTTCGGGGAAGTAGATGGCGTAGCCGCCGAAGAGCGCGAGCTGGCAGAAGCCCATGAGCGGCAGCATCCAGAAGATGTCGTCCCAAGTTTTGAGGTAGAGGAAGACAATCGCCGTCATCGCCCCGGCGAGCACGAAGAAGATGGCGAAGGCGGGCCGGCGTCCGAGCAGCCCCGTGACGAAACTGAACGCGAAGATACCGACGAACGCCCCCATGTTCTGCACGAGCGATGCGATGCCCGCCCAGTACGCCTTCTGCCCATCTACGTACTTCTTCGCTTCCGGCGGCAACTGGTTCTGCTCGGCTTGTACCGGAGTCGCCAGTCCCTTCTCGACCGCTTCCGCCTTGTACTGCGGTTCCGCGACGTACTGCTGCAAGTCCGGCGAGAAGAAGCCGATGCCCCACAAGCCGATGACGCCCGAGAGGGCGAGGAGTAGTCCGAAGATCGCGTTCTTCCGCCAGCGCGGATCGGAGAAGAGCATGCCGTACTGGCCCCCCTTTCGCACGGCGGAGGCCTTCCACGCGAGCCACTTCGGCGGCTCTTTCAGCTTCAGTTGGATCACGACGACGAGCAGTGCCGGGAAGATGCCGAGGAGGAACATGATCCGCCACGGGCCGAGCGGCTGGCCGAAGAGCGCGAGGCCATCGAGTGAGCCGGCTTCTTTCATACTCCCCAAGCCCATCGAGGTGAGGGCCGCTGCGCAGTTGCCCGCGACCGACGAGGCTTGGAACAGACCGAGGGCATACGGTCGGGCGTTGTCCGGCATCGTCTCGGCGAGCAGCGTGACCGCGGCCGCGAAGACCCCGCCGACGCCTAGACCGGTGAGCAACCGATAGGCGTAGAAGTCTGGCGGGCCCGTCGAGAATGCGCTGAGACCGGTGAAGACGGCGTAGAGCAGGATCGTGAGAATGAGCGTTTTTACGCGGCCGACGCGATCACCCATGATGCCGAAGCCGATACCGCCGATGGCCCAGCCGAGCATGAAGAACGAGGTTGCGTACGTCGCGGCATCGCCGACGTCGGCGGCCTGCCGCGCTTGGATGATCGCCGAGGGGCTCGGCTCGGTTTTATTCTGCTCGCGAGCTTTCGCCTTCAATTTGTCGCCGAACGCGTCGAGGCGCGGATCGTCGGCCGCGACTTTCGGGACGAGTTCGGTCATCGCGGGCCGCCGCGCGAGCACGAAGAGTTGCTGATCGAGGCAGTCCATATCCCAGGCGAGGCAGCAGACGATGAAGACGAACCACTGATAGCCGTTGAGGTCGCGGAGGCTGGCCCACCCCGTGCGGGGTGCGGCGGGGAGACTCGACATGGGCGGACCCGGTGGGAGCGGACGGCGGGAAGTCGCTCCGCACGGTATATCCGCAATCGCCGATGGGTGCCAGCGATTCCCAGGGCGCGTCCGCAAACGAAGCCGGGCCGATGGAGTTCGCACTCCATCGGCCCGGTGAGTTCTGCAGTGAATCGCACAATTAGCGGCGGCGGTTGATCACGCGCAGTTCACGCGGCGTCACGCCGTAGAACTTGTAGGTTTCGGTGCGGTACGCCGGGGTGTAGAAGCTCGGGTAGGTCGTGGTCGTATAGGTCGGGACGAGCTTGTACTGGTCGGGGCTGATGACGAGTGTCGCAACCTTCTTCTCTACATCGAACATCGCCGCTTCGAAGGGGACGGTCGTCAGCTTGCCGCCGTTGTCCACGATGAGGTATTCGAGGTTGCCGGCGTCGTCGAACACGAGGTCATCGACGGTGCCGATC
>JAYVTJ010000523.1:0-4560 GCA_043774415.1 Fimbriiglobus sp.
CACTCGGCGAGCTTGTCCAACCCTTCGATGTCGGTGTCGGTCTTGCGGAATATCCGCACGCACTCGACGGGGTACTTCTCATCCAGCAGCTTCTGGAACGCGATCAGCGATTCGTCCGATTTGTACTCCAGCGAACCCGAAATCAGCGCGATGCGCAGCTTCTTCTTCGCTTCGCCGGGCTTCGGGTCGGATTGCACATAAGCGAAGAGGTTGCGGATTTCCTCGTGGGTCAGAGTATCGAGCATCTTCTCGGGCATCAGCGACACGGCCAGCGGTTCGATTTTGTCGATCTCGCTCCGCGGCAGCACGCGCACCTCGGGCTTGTCGTTCACCAGGAACGAGAGCGTGAGCGACTCGGCGCTCTGCGCGGTGACAACGCCGGTGGCGGTACGACCGTCGAGCAGGTCGATCTTGTGGCTGACGAACTCGGGCCGGATGTACGCGCTCGGATCGGCGATGTGCGTGAGCAGGTAGTAGCGGTTCTTGCGGTCGGCGCCCGTGAGGTCAGGGCCGATCTTGCCCCCTTCGCCGTGGAGCGTGTGACAGGCGGCGCAGCTCTTGGCGAAGAGGATTTTGCCCGCCGCGGGGTCGCCCGGCTTCTCGCGGCCGAGCATGGCGTTGAGGGAATCGATGCGGGCGCGCTTCTCGCCGGGGGCCGCCGCGGAGAATTTGCCAAAGTGCTTCTCGACGAGCGGTGTCAACGCCTTGTCACCGAAGGCGACCGCGAGCTTCGCGTCGTCGATCGCGACATCGGTCTTCGGGATTTTCGCACCGTCGTAGGCTTGAAACAGAGCCAGCGCCCAAGCGGGCCGGGCGAGGAGCGTGCGGACGATCCGCTTGCGGACCGCCGGCGATGCGGTCGGATAAAACTTCAGCAGCGCCTCGGGAGTGCCCTTCGTCTCACCGGTTTCGATGGCCCCGAGCAAGCCGAGCTTCCATGCGTCGCCCTTGGCCCGCTCCAGTAATTCGAGCGAGTTCAGCTCGGCATTCGGCAGCCGCGCGAGGATCGGCAACCATTTCAGACGTTCCGCTTCGGGTGTCCGCTCGTCGATGACCTCTCGGCGCAGCGCGGCGACGGTCTCGGCATCGCCGCACTTCGCGAGGATCCTGCGGAAGCGCTCGTCGCCCGCAGAAGCTGTCAGCACTTTCGCCACGAGGGCCGTCGAGCGCAGCGATCCGGCGTCGAGTGCCGCTTCGATGCCGCGCAGGATCGCGGCGATCACCTCCGGATTCTTCGAGGCCAAGCCGACGGCCGACCAGCGGCAGGCGATCTCGGCGCTTTTGGCGCCCTTCCCGTCCTCCTTCACCAGCAACTTCCGGAGCGTCCGCTCGAAGATCGGGATCGCGCGGTTTCCGGTGAGGGCGGCGTGAAACACGGTCTGCGCGACCTTCTCGGGCTCGACATCCAGATGGCGTTCGACGGCCCACCAGACCAGCAGCGACAGCGCGGGATCTTCGTCCAACTCCTTCCGGGTGAGGAGCCGCTCGATCATTTCGATACCGAGCTTGGGTTCGACCCGCTTGGCGGAGCTGGCGTACTGGGCCAAAAGGCGGTATTCGCCCTCGGGAAGCTTCGTGCTCAGCAACCGCGCGGCCCGCTGAGGTGTCATTCCCTGCGGGCGATCCGCCGTGATCCGCACCCACCATTCCGTACATGTCGCGTCTAGCCCTTCCGCATCGGAGGGGAGATCCACCCCCGCAGCCGCCCAGAAGTATTCCGACTGGTGGCGATCCTCGCGCCCGATCCACTCCTCCAACTCCTCATCGACCTCGCCGCCCGCGACGGGCTTCCGATCCTGCAACTCCAGTCGGGCTTCGCGCCGCCACCAGACGTTTTCGTGCTTCAACAGCGCCACCAACTCCTTCACCGACTTCTTCCGCAAATCGAACGGCTCCTGCTTCTTCATCCCCTTGTATCCGATGCGGTAGATGCGGCCGTTGGTCTTGTCCCAGTCGTCCACGGGATCCAAGTGCGCGGCGCGCTTGTCGTACCAGTCCGCGACGTAGACGCAGCCGTCCGGCCCCTGAATCAAATCCACGGGCCGATGCCAAGTATCGTGGCTGTCGAGGAGCGTGCCGCCGTGCTCGGCCGTGAAGCTCGACAGCTTCGGCGTGAGCTTGTGCCAGTTCACCGTGTTTGACAGCAGGTTCCCCGCGATGTACTGGTTGCGGTACTCCTTCGGATAGACATCCGATTGATAAACGATGCCGCCGCAGGTGACGTGCCCGCCGACGAAGCCCTTGTACGGCACGTGGTCGAAGTAGCCGTAGGCGAACGGATTGTGCAGCGGCCCGTGCTTGCTGAACCCCTTGACGTGGTAAGCCCCCTGGCGCTGGTGCAGCATCGCCACGCCGCCGAAGTTGGTCCCCGCGATGGCCTGGCCGTCCTTGTCGAAGTCGAGGCCGTAGGTGTTGCCGCCGCCCTCGCTGAAGAGTTCGAAGCGCTTCGATTGGACATGATAGCGCCAGATGCCCTGCTGGAACTCGATCGGCTCCTTCGCATGTCCCGACGGGTCTTTGATCTTGCTCGTGCTCGTGCTCCCGGCCGCGCCGTAGAGCCAGCAGTCCGGGCCCCACTGGAGGTTGTTCGCGAGGCTGTGAGTGTCGTCCATCCCGAAGCCGGTGAGCAGCACTTCGGGGTCGCCGTCGGGCACGTCGTCTTCGTTCAGGTCTTCGTACTCGAGCAGGTACGGCGGCTGCACGACGTAGATGCGTTTGTGCCCGAGACAGAACCCGCTGGCGAGGTTCAACCCCGTGAGGAAGTCTTTCGACTTCCGGAAGGTGCCGTACTCATCTGGGTCGTAGCAGATGGTGATTTTGTCCAAGCCCTTCGGCCCCTTCGGCGGCGCCTCGGGCACTTTGTCCCACGTCGTGCGCAGGTACTGGTCCTGCTTCACCGGCTTCAGCCCGGCGGGGTTCGGGTACTGCAAATACTGGAGCACCCAGAGCCGGCCGCGGTTGTCGAAGCTTATGCTCAGCGGCTGGCGGATCATCGGCTCGTGCGCCACGCACCGCGCGGAGAACCCCTGCGGCAGCGTCATGCGCTTGACCGCTTCATCGGGGGTGAACCCCTGCCCGAAGAGGGGCGAAGTGAGGAGTGCGATTGCGAATAAGGAGAGGGCGCGGGACATGGAATTGACCTCTTGCCGAGCGGTGGGCGTGAGCCCTCAGTGGAATTCGAACTCGATGCGCTTGCGGAACCACGGAGAGCTTACGCCCACCGCTCGGGATGGTTTACTTCCCCGGCTTGCCGAGGTGCTTTTCCAAAAACTCCTGCGACCCCTTCAGGAAGATCCGGTGCCCGCCCACTTGGAAGTCGATGGTCGTGCACTCCGGCAGCTTCAGCCGATTCGCATAGAGGTAGCGCACCTTGGCGTACTCGCTCGCCACCATTTCGTCGGTGCCGACGCCGTCGTCGTGGCCGCGCTCCACCATGAAGGGGCGCGGCGCAATCAGGTAGGCCATCTCGGCGTAGCTGAAGGTGTTCCCCAGATCGAACTCGTACATCTCGTACTCGTTCGTCCACATGTAGCTGCGGTCCAAATCGACGCTCACGTTCTTGCCGATCCACTCGTTGAAATCGCCGCTGCAGATGCTCAGGCAGTAGCGCTTTTCCACGGCGGGCACGCGCATCGCCGTCTTGCCGCCGTAGCTGAGGCCGTAAAAGGCGATCTTCGTCTTCTCAACGTTCGGCAGGGTTTCGAGCCAGTCGATGGTGCGCTGGTGCTGGCGGATAATGAAGCTGAAGAGGCTGAGCTTGAGGGGGTTGGCCTTGCGCTGGAGCTGGCGGAACTCGTTCTTGCCGTAGTACGGGTTCTGCGGACAGTAGACGATGTACCCCTGCGCGACGAGCTTGCGGGCGAACTCGAAATAGGTGGGTTGCTTCTCGGGATCGATGCAACTCCGCGGCGTTCCTTCCAGGCCGTGCTGGCAGACGATCACCGGCCGCTTGTCGGTCGGTTTCAGTCCCTTTGGCAAAAGCAGAATACCCTGGGCGAAGACGTCCTCGTAGACGTCGAGCATCACTTCGTAGCCGGTGAATTCCTTCTCGTCGTAGACTTGGCGCGAGCGCGGGTTCAGCGGCACCGTCGGCTCCGGCAGCTTGCCGATGACTTCGGTGTGGAAGTAGTCGCGGTACCAATCGCAGCTCTTCTCCCACACTTCCGGGGTGGCCGCGTCGGCCTTCTTGAAGAAGTCTTTGCGGACGGCATCGGAATCACGCCAGAGCTTTTGGACGTGCGCGACGAGCTGATCGAACTGACGCTTGTGCCGGGCGGCCGAATCGTTGGTGATTTCGGGACTCTTTACATTCTGAAGGTCACCGATCTTTGTTTCTATCCAACTGCCCAGCATCCAAGTGTCGACATGACCTTCGGCGAGGTTTGGCCTGCCAAGAATGACGAGGCGCTCTTTCTTCAAAAGGCTCGCCATCCGATCCTGCTCCGCATCTTGCGACTTATCCTGCTATAGCAAGCTGCCCGGCGCGGCTTGTGTTCGCCCCGATTTGATATCGGGCCCATCCCAGCCCGGTCCGTAGTCGTATCTGGCGATGTCAATCCC